>CAIYOZ010000198.1 GCA_903927945.1 uncultured Bacteroidales bacterium
CCCCAAAGGTTGGAATCTGATAGTTCATTAATCAAGGTTAGTTCACTTTTCTTGTAGCATAAAATAGCTTTACTGATTAATGTGTTTTCAAAATCACTCTTCATTTATTCTTCTTTTCCGATGCATTAAAACCTTTCAGGTTTACATTTGTTTAAATTGCAGGTAGCATAAAATATTTTAAACTTGTAAATTGTCTGAAATTTTATCTTGCATTTATCTTTCTCCTTCTTAGCATTTAAAGTTATTACATTATTGACATTTCTCATTTTAAGCAATTAAATCTTTTTAATCCCTGATTTCCATTAAAGTGTTAATCTTTAGTGCGTAGAATATGAGATTCAATCCGTTGGTTGACTTTATCGATCTGATGTTTCCGAATCTGTGTGTGGTTTGCAGTAAAAACTTGCAGAAAAATGAACATCAGCTGTGCCTTTCCTGTCTTTATGATATTCCCCGGACGAATTACCACCTGATGGAGGACAATCCCATCGAACGACGCTTTTGGGGAAAAGTACCCATAGAACATGCAACTTCTTATTTCTTCTTCCAGAAAGGATCTTCCTTTCAAAAGCTACTCCATATCCTCAAATACAAAGGCAATAAGGAAATCGGTGAGCTGTTGGGCAAATATGCTGCCATTGATCTGCTGGATTCACCCGAGTTTAATACATTCGATTTGATTATTCCCGTTCCCCTTCATCCAAAAAAGTACAAGTTGAGGGGATATAATCAAAGCGAATGGATTGGTAAGGGACTCTCCCTCATTTTGAAGAAACCAATGGATACTACTACCTTGCTCCGTGTACGCGAAAACCCTACCCAGACTAATAAATCGGTCTTCGAACGGTATGAAAATACCGAAGGCATTTTTGAAGTAAGCGATGCTTCTGTGTTGGAAGGCAAGCATGTGTTGCTGGTAGATGATGTCCTAACCACAGGCTCTACCCTGGAAGCCTGTATCCGCGCGCTCATGGATATTCCGGGAATTAAAGTCAGCATCTTTACGCTGGCCGTTGCCTGATCCTCACCGATTCAACAACATCCTTCTCCTTTCACATGAACTTTATCGTTAAATCTGAAATAGTTTTCTTTTTCTCAGATTCTAGGTCATTTTTCAACTTAATGAGTCATGCTAATCGTTAGTTCAATAACCCGAAAACTTTTGGGAGCTTCGTATTCCAAAATAATCAAATACTGTTTAGTTTACACTTCAGCTGTATTATAATACTTGTCACCCTTGTGGGGTAACTCTATAAATGTCACAAATGCTACTTATGCCTACCCGCTTTCTCCTGCCTACCTCCTGGGAACCTCCTTAGTAATTCCTGCAAGGGTCTTTATAAATAATTAACGAAATTGATTAGTAAACTAAACAAAATGCATAGACAATACTTACCTAATTAAATATGTCTTTACTATGTGTTACGTATGTATTATATATGTATTATATATGTATTATATAAAGACTCTTGCAGGAATTACTAAGGAGGTTCCCAGGAGGTACTGTACAGGAACACTATAATCCTTTGACTCTGATTTAACGATTTAGCCTTCTGTCATCGCTATTCGGGTTAAGATTCTTTCTTTTGCAATTATTCTACCCTCTTATCGGTGCTACGCATTTAATTGAGTTACATTTTTGCTTAATTTGGTAAAATGAATTCTAGTGGGAGTTTGATTTGTTGTTCTCATTGGATAGATATAATTACAATGTGATTATCTATTTATTGTTTTCTGAGATAAATGAAACTTTTAAAATGCATTTAATACGAATAATAATTGAAAATTAAGTTTTGTATATTATTCAGAATGTTTAACTCCTTGAATTGGACATTTCCGTGCTGAACTATTAACAAGTCAAACTCTTTAATACAGCGGGAAGCAGCGTTTTAAATCAAAACAAATTTGTACTTTTGCAAGGACATTTTTTAGAATCACCCTATGCCACCATTTTCTCGTCTATGGTTATTGCCGTTGCTCTGTGTATTTTTATACGGATGCTCTCTCATGCCCAATGAGATAAAGACTGCCGAGCGGATCATGGAGACTAATCCGGATTCGGCACTGCATATTTTGCAGCATATGCATACGGAGAAACTTATGCTATCGTCCTCTGACAGGGCCTTATATGGCTTGTTACTTTTCCAGGCCTTGGATAAAAACAACAAACCGTTAAAACCGGATTCAGTCATAAATTTCTCTGTCGCTTATTATCAAGGTGTTAATGATAAACCTCATTTGGCAAAAAGTTATTTCTATAAAGGCAGGTTGCTTAAAAGAGCTCAACGGTATGATGACGCTACTATATATTATTTAAAAGCTTTAGATTTGACTCAAAACGATAAGGATTTTAGCTTATTAGGGAAAATATATTCTGATATGGGTGATATTTGTTCCTTCCAGATGGATTATAAGGAATCTTTAAAGAAATATATTAAAGCAAAAGAATGTTTTAATAAAGCAAATGACACTGTTGATGCTTGTTATAAAGTAATAGATATTGGAAGAGTCTATTTTTTCCTCAAAGATTATAAGAAAGCTCAATTTTATTATATCAAAGCACTTTCTCAGACATCTGATTCAATTTTAAAAGGTTCTGCCTATCAGGGGTTAGGATTGAATTATTATAGAGCTAAAGAAAATGATTCGGCGCAATATTTTTTGAGAAAGAGCTTGCTTTTTCCTTATAAAGGTACAAACTATGCCATCAGATGTTATTCATTGGCTGAATTGTTTTTTGACGAACAGAAATATGACTCTGCTTTTGATTATGCTACAAAAGCTTTAAAATATACCTCAACTTTTTATATCCAACGGGATTGTTATCGAATTATGGCAAATACCGAATACAAGCGAGGGGATTTAAAACAAATAGCAAATTACATGTCTAAGTATCAGGATTGCACTGATTCTGTCCGGAAAATTGAAACACAAACAAAATCCACCGTGTTGGAAGATATTCATCTGACCAATGGTGCCTTTAGCAAGTCCAGGCATTTTCTGATCATACTTGGTTGTATCATCCCACTAATTATAGCATTGAGTCTTTTTATTGTCTACCGGTTACGGAAAAGGAGCAAAGGGAAAGAAAAGCAATTGGAAGAAACAGAAGATCAACTTGAAGTTATTGAAGTGCAATTAAGCGAAAGAAAAAATCTATTCATTGACAGCCTCATTCATCAGCTTCAGGAAACCAGGACATCCCAGGCCAATGCTTATAAAAAAGCGACCATACCCCAACGTGAACTTATGGATAAGGAATTGTACAACAACTGCCTGCATTTAAACGATTGGGATGCTTTTAAGCGGCTTATGAATAAAACCTTCAATAACATCATTACTGTCCTGGAAAGCAGTTATTCCGATCTCACCCGGAAAGACCTCACCTGGTGTTGTTTGTTCTTGTTGGATATTTCAAATAAGGATATGGCCATCATCCTCGACAGCCAACCAGGCAGTCTTTATAAATTGAAGGCCCGGCTGGCACAAAAAATGAATCTGAATAGCACCAAGGAACTCGACCAGTTGCTTAAAGAAAAATCCCACGATAAATAATCTATCCATATCTCCATTTCCGTATTTTCTACAATCGCACCCCCAATTTTAGGGGGTGTTTTTACCCCTCAATTACCGTGTCCTAAAAATATTTGATTTATTTTGTGTATATTGCTACAAATCAGCAATATAAAAAATGACGTGTCCTAATTTATTTTGCCTCAAAATTTGGTACTACAACCTTGTATGTATAACTTAGCACCATAAAGGAACCCCAATTTAGGATTCCGAAAATCATATATTCACTCTTTAATATTATTTTATGAAAAAAATTAGCTTTCGTTTCTTAGGCATGTTGGCTGTCTTACTTTGTGTGTGTTCAAGTCAGGTTGTGTTTGCAGACACTGTTCTTATCAGAAAAGACCCTAATAATCCTACGGTTCAACCAATGGGAGTCACGCGATTGAATTCACTCTCTACCAGTTCTACCTCATTTATTCCGGTTACTGCAGATTTAAATGGATCAGACTTAATTGTTGATTTCAGTACTTCGGTAGGAACCGCGTTTGTATCGGTAGTTGATAAGAGTGGAAACGTGGTTTATCAAACCGTAGTTGATACATTCAGTGTATCGGAAGTGATCATTTCGATTGATACGTTGAGTAGCGGAAGTTATTCGTTGAAAATTGCATACGGCACTACCAAGCTAATTGGAGATTTTCAGTTGTAATTAAAATTATACTCGGTGCGGAAATCTTTTCCGCACCGATATTACCTTTCAATTTCAGAATTTGACAATAGAAATTTTTGTAATTTCAGATTTATGAAGAATATATTAAAAGTGTGGTTGAGAAAAAATCAACAAAACAGGGATTCCACTGAGTTTACTACCCGGGTCATGGTAAAAGGTGTGAAAGGAATGTCAGATATCGTAGATGAACTGGTAAATGAAGGCATAACCGTAGACCGTGAAACTGCATTGGACTTAATATCCCGTTTTAACCGTAAATCGGCCGATCTGGTGCTCTCGGGGGTACAATGTGAATAATGGACTTGTAAATTTGCGTACATCCGTGAAAGGGGCTTTAAATGACGGAAAATGGAATCCTGCAGTCAACTGGGTAGATGTGACCATCACCCCCGGTAAGAATATGTATGAGGCAGTGGCGGAAACTACCGTTGAATTATTGGGTGAAAAGGATGTTACGCTCGAATTGTATGATTTAGCCAATCAAACGAATCAATTTATACAAACTTCCCAATATACCGAGCGGTTGAAAACAAACACTCCTACACTTAAAATAGCTGGGGAACCAGCTTGTGGCATGGCATTCCGGCAATGGCTTTGCAGGGCATAAAGTTCCACTAATATTGACTGTCTTTGTGTAAGATCAATAATTTTGAATCTTTACAGATGTTGTTAAAGGTCAAAATGAGTAAAAATGAATTTAATTTTGTATTTTTGCGCTTCATCGAATAAATTCAACTTGCTGAATTGTATCTTTTGAAGTACTCGCTATGCATTTTAAATTCAGTATCTGTCTTTTATATATCTGTTATTTGTTCGTGGGGTGCTCCACTGAACCCCATGAGTTGAAAATTGCCGAACAGATAGTGGAAACATATCCTGATTCGGCTTTGAATATTCTGCAACATCTCAAACCCGAAAAATACAGCTCCCCGGCTGATCATGCGTTGTATGGTCTGCTACTTTTCCATGCGCTGGAAAGAGCTGATCAGAAAATGCAGCCGGTATCCCTGATTGACTCTTCCATCACGTATTACCTGAGTAAAAACGATAATCTTCATTTGGCGGGTTGTTACTTTTATAAAGGTCATTTGTATAAGCATGCCCAACGATTAGAGGATGCCAGCGTATTATACCTAAAATCAATTGATTGTCTTCATGATATGAACCAAAAGGATCTTATTTTGTCGGGTAAAATTTATGCTGATATGGGTGATATTTATTCATTTCAGGGGAACTATATTGAAGGACTAAAAAAATACAGAAGTTCACTTTATTTATTTAATCAAGCAAGTGAGAAAATTTATGCACGTATTGTCTTGATTAGTATTGGACGAATGTATAGAGCTAGTAAGGACTATAAAACTGCCTTACATTATTCGCGACAAGCAATTTCACAAATAAATAACTCGTTGTTATATGGACTAGCTTATCAGGAAATGGGTCTTAATTATTCAACCACAAAACAATATGATTCAGCACAGCATTATCTAAAAAAAAGTTTGCTTTACCCCAACATAAGTACTTGCTATTCCATTAGAAATTTTATGTTGGCAGATTTGTATTTTGATTTGGATCAATTTGATTCTTCTTTTGTCTATGCATCCAGAGCCTTAAAATATCCGGCAAGTTTTGAAGTTCAGCGTGGATGTTACCGTTTATTGACAAACGTAGAATATACCTGGAGAAACAATGAACAAATGATTATGTATATGAGTCATTATCAGGATTGTAATGATTCAATAAAAGAAATGGATTCACAGACCAAGCTTGCTGTTCTGGAAAAACTTCATGTTAGCACTCTGGATGCTCAGGAAGCAAAGAGCAGAATGATTTTGATTGTAAGTGGCATGTTGATATTTACAATGGGTTGTATTTATTTTGTCTTTTTCCTGTATAAACGAAATAAACTCAAAAGTGAGCAACTGGAAGCTTATAAAAATCAATTACACAGCAAGTTGGAATATGTGAACCATAGGTTAACCAAAAAACTAGAAGAAACAAGGGCATTGCAAACAGAGAAACGTAAAAACAGTTCTGCTGAAGAACGGGCTAAACTGGATATAGAGTTATATAACAATGCTTTATATATAAACAACAAAGATGATTTTAACCGATTGATGAATCAGGCATTTAACAACTTTGTTGTCATCATGAATACGAATTATCCGGCCATAAATCAAAAAGAAATAACCTGGTGCTGTTTGCATCTTTTAGAAATTCCTCACGCTGATAGAATGTTATTATTGGACTCCTCATCCGATAGCTTGTACAAACTCAAACAACGGCTAGCTCATAAATTGAATCTCAAAACGACAAAAGAGCTTGATACATACCTGCTGGAAATTACGGCCATAAAATT
This sequence comes from uncultured Bacteroidales bacterium, assembly GCA_903927945.1. Taxonomy (GTDB): domain Bacteria; phylum Bacteroidota; class Bacteroidia; order Bacteroidales; family Paludibacteraceae; genus Paludibacter. The sequence continues at coordinate 6,606 of CAIYOZ010000198.1, forward strand.
ATAATCCACACTTTTCAAGATCATTCTGCTCATTTACGTAATTCTTTTGCCTATTTTCATGCCCTCATTGGCTAATGTCCAAAAAAAGTCTATCTTCTAAATATAATCATCTCATTTGCAACTATATGAAAAAAGTGATGTCCAATAATATTAGGAGGTAATTTTGGAATATATAGGCGTTATGATTAATTTTACATCACAAAAAAAACAGATATCTTTGATCAGTTGAAATCAGCCTAATCATAAATTTTTGCTTTTAATCTTTTTGAATGTGATCATTTAATTTCGTTCAATTTAAAATCAGTTGCCATTTATAAGGATCAAAAGCGGTATAGTCAATTTCGGGTATAGTGAATATATGATATTTGTCCTCTTAGCCTAAACCTAATATAAAGGAGGATATTTTGAAGCTCGTAATTTTGTATTGACTATACCGCTTGACCTTTGAATTAGAAAATATTTTTTGTCATTCCTAAATTTCTATTGAGTTTTTAAACTTCGGTATATAATTCAACACTTAATTTAATATGAGGAAAATATATTCAATGTTTTACTTTCTTTATTTGTTTTTTGTCTGTATAATTTTGTTCAGTTTGTTTGTTTTCGACTCGATCCGGAATATTTATCTGGATTAAAAAAGTTCATAATTTTCAAATAAATTAAAACCCCAACCTGTTTTACAAGTTGGGGTTTTAAATTGATATATTATAGATTTGTTTTTATTTCAACAATCCCTTTTCAGCATTTTTTACTTTTTCAAAAGTGAATTGTGAAAGTATTTCATTCTTATAGTTGCAGATTTCATCATTGCATAAGTTACCGATACTTCCTTGATGGGTATGATTTACTGTTTTATCTGGTTTGAAATTTCCTGCTTCGATTTCCAGTCCCACTTGTTTATAGGCATCACGAAATGGCACGCCCGATAGAGTCAACCGGTTCACTTCTTCGACACTAAAAATATAATCATATCGGGAATCTTTCAGAATATCCCTGTTTATTTCAACCTGTGCCATCATTAAAGCTGTCATTTCCAAACAATCGTTCAGTTCGGCAAACGAGGGAATAAAGATCTCCTTGATAATTTGCAAGTCACGGAAATAACCTGAAGGTAAATTATTGGTTATCATCATGATTTGTTGAGGAATTGACTGAATCTTGTTGCACTTGGCACGTGTGAGCTCAAATACATCCGGATTCTTCTTATGCGGCATGATGCTCGAGCCAGTCGTAAACTCATCCGGCAGGTGTATAAACCCAAAGTTCTGTGAAGTAAACATACAGGCATCAAATGCTAGTTTGGCAACCGTAGCAGCCACGCTGGCCAATGCATTTGCAACCGTGCGTTCCATCTTTCCACGTCCCATTTGAGCATAAACCACGTTGTAATTCATGGAGTCAAATCCTAATAGATCGGTAGTAAGCTGACGATTAAGAGGGAATGAAGATCCATATCCTGCCGCAGAACCTAATGGATTGCGGTTCGTGATTTTCCATGCGGATAAAAGCAATTGCAGGTCATCAGACAAGCTTTCGGCATACGCACCAAACCATAGACCAAAAGACGAGGGCATGGCTACCTGTAAGTGGGTATATCCCGGTAACAGAACATCCTTATTTTGATTGCTTTGATGTATTAATACATCAAATAAGCCGGTAACAGCAGATACAGTTTTTTCAATCTCAGCCCTTGTGAAAAGTTTTAAATCCAGCAATACCTGGTCATTTCGCGAACGACCACTATGAATCTTTTTTCCCAAATCACCCAAACTTCTGGTTAGTAGCATTTCCACTTGTGAGTGAACATCTTCAACGCCCTCTTCAATTTCAAAGTTCCCGTTGTCTGCCAATTGATAGATACTTTTCAATTCGGCCAGTAAACTTACCAATTCATCAGCCTTTAATAATCCTACAGATTCAAGCATCCGGATATGCGCCATCGAACCCAATACATCGTATTTTGCCAGATAAACATCCATTTCACGATCACGTCCAATAGTAAATGCTTCAATTTTTGAATTGACTTGCGTACTTTTTTCCCAGAGTTTTGACATAATAAAGGGGTTGTTGAAATATTAGGAAATAAAAGCTATTTAAGAATAGATTAAACCTTACATCGCTTAGGATAATTAATTTCCCTGTTAGTTTGAAAGAGCTTTTGCAAGAACATCTGCTATGAGATTGATTCCTTCTTTCAGTTTCTTATCCATCATCATTTTAATCATGGTTGGTAGATCCGCTTTAAGAGTCAATTTCATTTGAGTATCATTTTCAGCTCTCTGTACTAATTGTATCCAGACATTAATTTCAACAGGGGCATGTTCCGATTGAAGTTTTATGGTTTTAAAAGGTTCACGTTCCACGATCCTGAATCCCATTTTTCCAATACCTTCCACCACGAAACTACAACTGTCCGTTTGGAATTGCAAATCTTTCACTTTGCCGGTTACAGGTGTTCGTTCAAGAATCTCCTTTAAATTATTCAGGTCGCTCAATATACCAAAAACCATTTCTTCGTTCGAAGAAATGGTTTTAATATCGCTTTCATAGGTTGTCATAGTTGCATATTTACGATTTGACTATTTACAATTACCTTTAACAGGTTGAATTTTATTTTTCAGTTTTCCAGGTAGATGGATTTTGCCTCCATTCCTGTAATGTTTCCATGTCGTCAGCAGATATGTAATTGGTAGCCAGTGCTTCAACAAGCACCGAATCATAATTACATAAGGTAGTCAGTTTGACTTTTGCTTTTTTGAATTTTTGTTCGGCAACCGGAAAGCCATAGGTAAATATGGCCAGCATGCCAAGTACTTCGGAACCATCATTCCGGATAGCTTCAACTGCTTTTAAACTGCTTCCACCGGTAGAAATAAGATCTTCAATAACCACCACTTTTTGTTTTGGACGTAAGTCCCCTTCAATCATATTTTCCAGTCCGTGATCCTTTGGAGTCGGACGGATATATACAAAAGGCAAGCCAAGTGCATCGGCCACAAGTGCACCCTGTGCTATCGCTCCCGTAGCAACACCTGCAATTACTTCCACTTCAGGATACATTTCCATGATCAACCGTGACAGTTCAATTTTGATATAATTGCGTATCTGAGGATAGGATAATGTTTTACGATTATCGCAATATATAGGTGAATTCCATCCCGAAGCCCATACAAATGGATTGTTGGGTTGTAATTTTACGGCTTTTATCTTAAGTAGTTTCTCTGCTACACTTTTTTCTAATGGTTTCATTTTTAGTTATTTTTATTATAAACATACAGTGAAAAACAATCATTTCTGCTTTTATCTTTCCATGTGCAAAAGTACGTAAACAATTTAAGACAGGAAATATAAAGAATCATATTATAAAACATTTTTTCAGTTCTTAAGTAAGCCTGTCCCCTATAAACGGAATTCTGTCTGATTAATTATCAAGTTCTTTAATTCACGGGAGATAAAAAGGCATCTTCAATGTGATCAATGTAAAATAACTCTCCATGGGGGATAACTGAGATCACATCAAACCGGGTTTCTCCTTGCCAGTCGTACTTAAAAATGTATTCGTGGGCGGCACTTACTATGTTTTTGATTTTTCGTAATGTGATGGCTTCCTCCGGATGCTCAAATGTTTCGGTGGAACGTGTTTTCACTTCTACGACAACCAACCAGCCATCTTTTTCAGCAACAATATCAAGTTCCAGATATCCAAATTTCCAATTACAATGCAGGATATGATAACCTTTGGATAACAGATAATCCTGCGCCCTTTTTTCACCAAGCAACCCCAAATCATTATGTTCTGCCATGAGTATATATTTTAATTTCAATTGTTGGAATGAAAATTATAGAATACATGGAAAAGTAGAAAATACCCGTTAAATGAAATAATTCTCCTCTTGAATCTGAGAAATCGTTTACTAACAGTCAATAAAAATAAAACTTTGTCCAAAAATACAGTTTTTAGTTTTATTTCCGTTAATAATGACAGGATAATATTATTTTTGTGCGGAATTAATCCCACCCTATGGCAAAAAAGATAACAAGCTTGGTCTCCAAGCGCAATTCATTACGTACTCACCGTCAAATTTTCACCCTGAACGATGAAGAGAATAAAGCTTTAAACCGCTATATTCTAAAATATAAAGTACAGAATAAATCAAAGTTTATTCGGGAGAACCTGATGATGACTATCATTAGGAAACTGGAAGAAGATCATCCCACTTTGTTTGATTGATATGTATCTCTTAATCATCATAGTATTACATTGTCACATCACCATATCATTACATCATGGAATATATACTGGCTGTTTTCACTTTGTTTCTCGGTTTATTGATAGCCTGGTTTGTGGCTAGCCATAGGTTGGCAGGTATTCGTGATGACTTTTCAATTAAGGAAAAAACTTTATTGGCAGCTCAAGCTGAAGTAGAAACCCAACGATCGGTAGCTCTTGAAACAGTTCGGTTGAGAACTGAAGAAATCCAACGGATTCAATCGGATTTAAACGAACAAGCCGATATCGCTAACCATCGAGGCATTGAAATAGCGACCTTAAAAACGATGAATGATAATTTGGCTGAGAAACTTGGAAATCAAAAGACTGAAATAGAAAATTTACAAAAACGGTTGACTTCAGAGTTTGAAAACATTGCTACCAAGATATTGAAGGAACGGTCGGACGAATTCTCTATTTCCAATCATAAGAACCTGAGTGAAATCCTGAATCCGTTGAAAGAACGTATTCAATCATTTGAAAAAAAAGTGGAGGATACGTATGACAAAGAATTGCGTGACAGGATCAGTCTGCGGGAAGAAGTTCTCAAATTAACCGAATTAAATGCCCGTGTTAGTGAAGAAGCCAACAACCTGACTAAGGCTTTAAAAGGCGACGTGAAGAAACAGGGTAATTGGGGTGAAGTGATACTGGAGCGTGTACTGGAGCGTTCTGGTTTATCAAAAGGACAGGAATATGAACGAGAAGTGGTGGTTGAGGGTGCAGATTCTTCTGTTCAACGTCCAGACGTGATTATCCATCTCCCAGACAATAAACACATTATTATCGATTCAAAAGTTTCATTAGTGGCTTACGAACGTTTAATGTCGTCAGAAACCGAGGATCAGCGTGTGGCGTTTTTGAAGGATCACCTCAATTCGTTACGAAGTCATGTCCGGTTGTTGGGGGAGAAGAATTATCAAAATGTTCAAAACATAAATACCCCTGATTTTGTATTGATGTTTCTGCCTATTGAAGCGTCCTTTTCGGTCGCAGTTCAGGGTGACAGTGAGATATTTGCATTTGCCTGGGAACGTAAAGTAGTCATAGTGAGCCCTACAACCTTGCTCGCAACCTTGCGTACCATTTCTTCCATTTGGAAACAAGAGAATCAGACAAAGAATGCTCAGGAAATTGCACGTCTTAGCGGTGCACTCTATGATAAATTCATTGGTTTTGCTGAAGATATGTCTAAAATTAAAGCCAACATTGACCGTACTTCCGGGGCATATGATGATGCTATGAAGAAAATGAAAGAAGGTTCGGGCAATATCATCCGAACTGCCGAAAAAATAAAGGAACTGGGTGCTAAAACCGGGAATAAAGCTCTTCCAACAGGTTTTGAGAATTATTGACTTTTGATGGTCAACATTTCTATGTAATTTTGCGCACGATTAGAATAAATTAAAATCTCTAAAAATGAAGTTTAAGGTATTATTATCGATTGTTTTCTTTGGATTCATATTAAAATTGTCTGCTAGTTTACCAACGCAAAATCTCCCAATTGAAAATTTGACAAAGTCGGAAATAACAAATACGGATAGTTTAATGCATGGACTTTTCTCGGATACCATTTCAACTCCGAAAACTCCCACAGTTAAAACCAAAGAAGGTGCCATCCTTATTGATAACAATATAATAAACAAACCTGCTATCCCTAAAGTTACAGAACAAACAATTCAGGCTACCGACACTGTGATTCCATATATTATCCCTGAAAAGCCCTTAAAGATACAAATTGATACTCTTCTTTTTTTAGCTAACCCGTTTTTTATTGAGTTGGTATACAATGGGCTTCCATTCGATTTCAAATGGAAAACTCAACCCGAATATGGAACCCTCTATTATGGCTCTCCGGCTTCCACTTTGTCCACTTATTTGTTCAAACCTGTAGTAAAACAAACAGCAGAAGAGATTGTGGCTGATTTGCGTCAATATGCACGGGAACAAATCATTCGCAACGCAGCAGACTTATACGTTATGAACTTCGATGAATTGCCTGATCCGGCTGTATACGAGAGTCATTTGATCAAAGAAACATCATTTAATCGTCTGAAATTTATAACTGATGATAAATCATTTAGGCGTAGAAGGCTGGTCGTCAGGAGAGAACAGTTGGGACCGTGGATTCATAAAGCAACCGGATTAGCTCAATTTTCACAAAATTATGTATCCCCAAATTGGTATCAGGGCGGTTTCAGTAATGTTGCTATCTTAGGCATTATTTCCGGCCAGCTGAATTATGATAATAAAAAATCTATTCAATGGGAAAATAGCGGTGAATGGCATATGGGATTTAATTCTATAGCCGGGGATTCGCGCTTGTTAAGTACGAATGACGACGTGTTTAAAATCAATAGTAAATTAGGAATAAAAGCCGGTGGAAATTGGTTTTACAGTGGTACTGTTGACTTCTCCACTCAGTTTTTCAACAGCTACAACGGGATTAATTCCAATACTATGGTTACCTCTTTTTTGACACCTGTCAGGTTTAATGTAGGGGTCGGGTTGGATTATAAATACAAGAAAATCTTTTCTGTCATGGTCTCCCCTGTTTCCTACAAATACATTTATGTAGAAGATAGCAAAAATGTAGACCCTCATCTCTTTGGTATAAAGACCGGCGAAAGAGTTTTAAGTGAAATGGGAAGCTCTTTTAATTCCACTTTTTCCTATCCCGTTTCCAAAGAAATACAACTGGACTCTAAATTAAACTTTTATACCAATTATCAATCTGTCGAGGTTGACTGGGAAATAGTATGCAATATGATCATTAACCGGTTCATGTCAACCAGGATCTCCATAAATCCTAGGTATGACACCTCAGTTATTCTGGCTCCCGGCCAATCAGCTAAACCTCAATTGAAACAATTTTTAAGTGTAGGTTTCTCCCATAGATTCTATTAAACCGGCCTATCACCTTCAAACAAAAGATTCCAGTTGTTAAATTGAATTACTTGCGATTCTCCGAACTTTTTGAGTGATGATCGGATGTGTTGAAGTGAATGTGTTTCATCAGTATTTGTCTTAGAAAAGAATTTATCGGCATAACAAATCACTTGTTCCTCAAAGGTAACCGGTAACAAATCACGGTGAGGCAATGGCAGTTGTTGTTGAATGATCATCTCCAGGCTGATACCAACCCCTGTATGCCTTTCGCACACCAGCGCATGCTTATACAGCCCTTCCTGCCTTAATATATTTGCTCCCAGGTAACCGTGTTCAATGTAACTAAACTTCCCATGACAGTGAATTCTGGGCGCATTGCACAAATAAATACCTATATCATGTAACATCGCTGCTTCAGCAATGAATTGTTTGTCGAGTTGAAATTCAGGATGATGAAAGGCGATTTCAAGTGCCTTGTTTTTTACATGCTCGCTATGATCCACTAATGTATGATAGAGAGTACTCCCTTTTTCATAGTGTTTTTCAATGAGTACAAGAGGTTCAAGTTTTAATTCATTGATCATTAGGTACAGTTCGTAATTACGTGAAATTTAAAATATATTCTATCTTTGCAACATTAATTTTAATGACAAAATTACAACATTTTTTGAAGAATGATGTTTTATATTGTCTGGTAACTTTAATTAGATTTAATATATTAAAAAAACATTCTACATATAATCAAAATAGACTTATGAATAATACGAACGATTGTAGCTGGCCCGTAAATGATGAACTGATGCTGGCTTATCACGATAATGAATGGGGAGTGCCTCTTCATGATGAGCGGAAACTTTTTGAATTCATGGTGTTGGATGCTTTCCAGGCTGGACTAAGTTGGAAGATTGTACTCTATAAAAGGGAGAATTTCAGAAGAGCCTTCGATAATTTTGAGGTGTCAAAAATTGCCTTATATGATGAGGACATGATTCAAACCCTTATGCAGGATGCTTCCATTGTACGAAATCAGGCGAAGATAAGGGCAACGGTCACGAATGCAAAAGCATTCTTGGAGATTCAAAAGGAGTATGGCACTTTTGATAGCTATATTTGGCAATTTACCGGTGGTAAGACCATTGTGAATCACCCCAAAGTAATGGGCGATATCCCTGCCAAATCACAGCAATCGGATCTCATGAGTAAAGACCTTATTAAAAGGGGATTTAAATTTGTTGGCTCAACCATTTGTTATTCATTTATGCAGGCAGCCGGAATGGTAAACGATCATATCGTGGGGTGCAGCAGATACGAAATAAGTAAATGAATGAATTAAGGGATAAGTCTGTTTAACGGTGAGCTATTTCATTGATTTTTTGGTATAATAACTTAGTCTGTTCCATTTTAGCTGACTTTTCTTTTTTCATCGTATGAAAATGGAATCTTGTCTGTATCTTTTTTAGGCTTTGATACCATTGAAAGGCTAATAATCCAAACAGGTACTGTAAAGGGATCACTAAAAATAAGCACCACCATTGGAACTTCAGGAGTACACAAATCAATATGCCTTGCAACAGATAGAAAACAGGGAAAGTAATCAAGCTAATACCAAAGCGAACCGAACTCAATCCTCCGGGATATTCAATTTTCATTGCCTTCCGAATCCTTTCAGGTGAAAAGAACGGTAATAAATTGAACACAAAACCCACGATAAAGACAGGTAAGGTTGCTGTCAGCAAGATACATTTCAAAAACAATGCAAAGAGAGTCGACGATTTCTCACCGAAAACGCTTGAATTCAAGTTCAACTCTTTGAGATTGTCTTTGTATTCCTGGCAAATTGATGCTAGTTCCTCCGCTGTTTCAGGCTCATTCTTTTCAAGTGATAGCAATGTTTCAACTATTTTCTGTCTGATGGTAAACCTGTCAAGCAAGGAGGTTGAACGTTGAAGTTTCTGATCAATATGGCTGTCGGCAACTTCAATGGCAGTCTCAAAACAATCGTAGTAATTCTCAGTCGCCAGGTTGAACGTCAACTGGCTTAATTCCATTCGCAGTCGTTCACGTATTTGGTTTGTGGCACCGGCAGGATTCTCTGTGAATTCAGCCATGTATTCCGAGACTTCGATAGGTTTCCCAATGTTGATAATGAGATGTTCGCCAAATTTATCAAAATCACCCATATCAATTCCTATCGGTACAATCTTCACACCCGGTTGGGAGCCGTATTTTTGTTGTGCACTGAATGCAATTCGAAAGATCCCCTTTACCAGTGGTCGAAGTTTTCGATATGGACCCTGGTTTCCTTCAGGCATGATCCCCAGCACTTTGTTATGATCCAATACATCCACGCAGCATTCGAATATCCCATGATTTTTTTCAAGATTTTCAACACCATCCCGCATTCGGAATGCCGGAAGTATCTTGCTAAACTGAAGTACGCTGGCAAAAGCCTTGTTCTTGAATAAATCGGCTCGACCTAAATAGACGATCGACATATGGTGGGGAAGTATAGAAATTACTGCCAGTGCATCCATCAATGCATTTAAATGATTGGCTGCAAATATCACAGGACCTTCGTGCGGTATGTTCTCCCGGCCTGTAACGATATACTTGCCGTAATATCGCTTGAAAATAAAAATAACGTATCTCTTTACTAAACTGTAGGAAACATTAAAGTCATAAATATTTGGCATGTTTGGTAAATGATTTACTGATATTTTTTTATTCTTTGTTTAATTGCTACGCTACAAATTGAAAAACCCCTTATCAGCAAACTTGAATGCGTGATATGAATAATTAAACGGAATCATCTCAATCGCAAAAATAAGTATAGTTTTAAGAAAATCAATACATTTTGCATTAAATTATTGATAGGAATAGAATTTAAGCAAAAGGATAAATCTAATGTCTCATTTAATGAATACCAAGATAGATTCCATTTATGTTTTTTGATCTTTTTTCTTTTAATTCCCTGTTTCGTTTTAATAAGCCAGAGGACCTATCTTCACATCACAAC
>CAIYOZ010000199.1 GCA_903927945.1 uncultured Bacteroidales bacterium
ACATTAATCTCAATAATGCGATCAGGTCTCTCGATAGTTTAGAAACAGATATGAAAGCGCATCCGGGCCGGTATATCTCCCTTTCCTTTTTTGGCAGGAAGAAATAGAGGGGTTTATCCTTAACAGGACCATACCCACTAATAATAACTGAATACTCATTTTAATATATTTCATAATCCCTGAATGTATTTTGATCTGATACTTCTTTTTAACTTAATACCTTTGTATTCGACGGTTATCGTCTTTTACACATTAATGTTCGTCAGTCCCAAGTGGAACCAACGAATTTAAATTGTTTCGACTTAAAAGTCTATTTTTGATCCTATATTCTAATATCCAAATTAATTGCTATTCTTCTTTTGATAATAGTAACTAAATGGCAGATAAACCTTTGTTAAATCCTCGAATGATCTCCTTTATTCCCTGATATGTTCCACAAAGGATACCGGAACCGAGATAAGAGCACATCCAAACTTTGCCAACCGGATTTGTAAGATATGTTTTCCTTTTATTTCAACCATTTCTCCAATCAACCCTTCCAGCGGACCCTTGCAAACCCGGATTGTCTCACCATGCTCATATTGTTCGGTGGAATACTCTACAGGTATATCTGCATGCGATACCATGAATTGAAAAGTCTGCATTTGTTGGTCAGGAATTGGTATGGGCATTCCTCCTTGTTTCACGAAAGCGATGGCTCCGTAAACTCCGGTCACTCTGTTAAAATCGTTGCTTGGGATAAATACAAAGATGTAACTCTTGATGACAGGTACCATGACTTCTTTAATGCGATCGCTCCAATGATGCTTTACTTTTTGCAAGGCTAAATAATGTGTAATACCAGCCGTTGAAAATCGTTCGCTCACTGCCTTCTCTGCTCTGGGAGCAGTATATACGGCATACCAACGATTTTCGTTTGATTTCACTTCCATAAACTTCCTTCTAAATTATCAAGTCACAATTATTAAACTCATCGATTAATTAACTAATTATAGCTCTAATATCGATATTTGAATTGATAGTTTAATAAAGGTTATCATTCTATAGTGCTAACAAGGAATAAGTCAAAAAGTTTTAGCAAATGACGATTTTATTCGGCTCAAATTGGAAATATATTGTAATCCGGTGAAATAGAATTGCTGTTTATTTGAATAAACATGCGCATTGAAGGTTGGATAAAAGTTGTCCATTATTCCGAAATAAATATGTTTGAATTCACAATATTCGGCTGATGGTAATTTTATGTGCATAAAAAAAGGCTGCCATGTGACAACCTTCTTGTAATTTAATTTCTAATTTTTTATCTGAATGTCAGACCTACACCCACAGATGCCAACGGATATTTCTGAATAGCATATTGGGCATGGACCGAAAGTATCCATAAAAATTTAAATCGTAGGCCTATAGTCGTGTTAGGCATCACTTCGTTTGAACTGATTTTCAACGGATCAATGTAATTCTTTATCTGCATGATAGGCTTTCCATTCGAATTTAGTACCGGAACTTCGACACCTCCGGCATTGATAGTTTTAGGATCACCCAGTGTCGGAAAGTTCCCTGTCTCAGAAACATCAAAAGTGGTGCTGGTTATTCCAAATCCAATATATGGTGTTATAAAAGCAAGCTTTTTTGAGAAAACAATGTTGGCGGTTTTAGCCGTGGCGATTAATTTTATTGCTTGTTTACTATAATCACTTGAATTCGGATCAGGGCTGAATGTGGTTCCATCGTTGCCTACCAGTTTATCAGGCGTAATTGAATTGTCCGCAAAGGCATAATTCAAGCTGAATTTGGAATAAGCTAAAACAACTGCTGCATCAAAAGGCAGATCCTTTACCACCGGTATCCATTGTTTGATGTTGTGCTTGATGCCCACTCCCCATAAAGATGCTCCAACTCCTTTCACATTGACAGTCGGTATAAACCTGACAGATACATCATTGATATAGGGCAAACCCAATGTGAACTGCACACTGGCGGTCGGAATGTATTTCGATACACCACCAGGGGAATTAAACGAAGTTATTTTTCCGGTCCCGTTTTGCCAAAAGGGGTTTACATTCCCATTCGAAAGATAATGGGGTTGCATTATGTCCAACCCAATACCACCATCTTTTTTTCCTGCAAATGTGGGTGCTTGCGTAACAACTGAATTGGTAGGTCTCACATTCATCATGTGTGTTACATCGAAATTCTGGTCGGAAAGGGGTACCAGTACTACACCCGCACCAACGGTCAAGTCAAATCCCCATGTCTTATGTACTTTTGCCGAATTGTACCAATTTGAACCTAAACCGGCAGAAAAACTATTACCCGCAGGTTTTAAATAGCCATTTCCCAGAGTATTCATATCAACAAGCCCTGCCTTAAAAATACTTGATATGTCACCCTCAGCAGAAAGGTAACCACCTGTTAACATTAGAGTTAATAATGAGAGAATAATTTTTTTCATACTGATTAATTTTAGATAAATAAAACTGATAATAGCAAAGATATGTACTAACTTTCGATTGGCAAGCAATTTATGAAAAAAAAACTACAAACTTAAGAATTATTACCAACCCCTTGTCGCAAAGTATCGGATTAATTTTATGGCGCATTTATCAATCCATTTGTGGAAATACTAAATTCGTACCGGTGTTTTCTAATTTGGATAAAACTATATATTGATAACAAACGTTTAAGTAAAAGAAAATAATTTCGTATAATTTTAAGGGAATTAATGCTTACAAAAAACATTGCTAATTTGACGAATATCTGTACTTTTGAACCTTACTTCACAAAAACTATGAAAATAACAATCCTGGATGGCAACATGAACGGTGGTAGTAATGACTACTCACTTTTTATGGATAATCTCATTCCGCTCCTGCGAAAGGAAAACACTGTGGAGGTTTTTCCTCTTCATGCCATGGACCTGAAATATTGTAACGGTTGTTGGAGCTGTTGGTGGAAAACCCCGGGTGAATGTGCTCAGAAAGACGATGCCGAACAGATCTTTCGTGCCTACATGCATTCTGATTTTGTACTTTTTGCTTCCCCGTTGATAGCCGGATTTACCAGCTCAGCCCTCAAGAAAATCACCGATCGCTTGATTCTATTGCTTCATCCCTACATTCAAATGGATGTTGGCGAAAGTCATCATCACAAACGATATGACCATTATCCTGATTTTGGATTGTTGCTGCAACAAGAGGCGGATACCGACGAGCAGGATATAGCCATCATCAACGATATCTACGACCGCCTGAGTTTGAATTTCCATACTCACAGACGTTTTACCCGATTTGTTGAAAATACTCACCTGGAGGAATTAGCCTATGAAACTTGTCATATTTAACGGGTCACCCCGCTACAAAAAGAGTAATTCCGCGTTGCTCATCCATCAATTCCTGGAAGGATACAACTTTTTCAATATTGATAAGGTCCCGGTATATTACCTGACCAGCAACACCCAGCGCGAAGCCTCGGCAGACCTCTTTCACAAAGCAGAAACAGTATTGATCGTTTTTCCGCTCTATACCGATTGCATGCCCGGCATTGTCAAGGAATTCTTCGAACGCATCGTTCAACACTCCACTGAATCAGTTACTGAAAAGATTGGATATATCGTCCAGTCTGGTTTCCCGGAATCGATCCATGCCTCTTTCCTGGAGAAATATCTCAAAAAACTGGCACAACGCTTGAATTGTGAGTATCTGGGAACAGTAATCAAGGGTGGGGTGGAAGGCATTCAAATCATGCCTCCTGTGATGACCAATAAATTATTCAACCAATTTGAGAAACTCGGGGAATCCTTTGCCCTTTATGGTACCTTTGAATCAAAGATTGTCGCTGAATTACGAAAACCATATACCTACTCCCGTACGTATTCCCGGATGTTTAATCTGTTGAGCAAAACCGGATTGACAAATTTTTACTGGAACAGCAACTTGAAGAAGAATGGTGCCTACAACAAGAGGTTCGACCGCCCCTACCAGAAGAGGTAAGAAGTAAGAGGCAAGAGGTAAGGAATGAGGAATGAGTGCAGAGCTTCCAATGAAGCGATCGACTCAATCAATTCAACCAACTCAGTCAACTTAACTCTACCAACTAATCCAATCTGTTTATCCCGGGACACGCGATTTCCATATCGCGTTTTTCATCCCAACCTAAACCCCAAAAGTACGAAGTACCATTGGGAGTTTTCTTAATTTTCGGTTTAATGAATAAAGAAAACTCTTTTGGGTACTTCGTACTCCAAAAGGTTTATCCGTGAAATCCCAAAAGTTTATCTGTGCATTTGTCCTATACTTGCTCTTATTTTCGTCTTTAGTTGCCAGGGGGTTGCTAGGGGGTTGCTAGGGTGTTGCTAGGGTGTTGCTAGGGATGGATCCCTTTCAACTCCCTGGCAACCCCCTCGGAAGTACCTCTCTACACTCTTAAATACTAAGATAAACGTAGGAGGAACCCCGTTGGAAAGCGGTAGGAGCATCGGGGAGGGGTGAGTAAGAATAAGAATTTGCAACAAAATGGAATAAAAATTAAATTCAATGACCTAAAAAGACTTTAAATTCGAACAAAAAGTTTATTTTTGCACTGTCATTGTTAACAATGTATTCATAATTATAGGAACGCGGAATTTTAGGCGTTCATTTTTTTTTATTCACCAAAAAAAATACCCACTTTACTTATGTCAACAAACGAACCGAAACAAAGCCATCCTAAGGGACTCTACTTTGTTTTCGCCACCGGAATGTCTGAACGATTCAGCTATTACGGCATGCGTGCGCTTTTTACCCTGTACCTGATCAAGGCTTTGGTGATGGACAAACAAATGGCTTCCATGATTTACGGAAATTACACCGGGCTGGTGTACCTCACCCCGTTGATTGGTGGTTATGTAGCCGACCGTTATTGGGGCATGCGCCGATCCATCTTTTGGGGAGCGGTAATGATGGTGCTGGGTCAATTGTTCATGTTTATGAGTGCGTTGAATTACCAGAGTGGTGAGTTTGCCCGCTGGACCATGTATGGAGGACTGGCATTGCTGATTTTTGGGAATGGATTTTTTAAACCCAATATCACCACCGTGGTGGGAAGTCTGTACCGTCCCGGGGATAAACGGTTGGATTCGGCGTATACCATTTTCTACATGGGGATCAATGTCGGGGCGTTCATTGCACCCTTATTATGTGGGTTTGTGGGCGACACGGGTAACCCGGCCGACTTTAAGTGGGGCTTCCTGGCAGCAGCACTGGGAATGATGTGCAGCCTGATTTTATTCATTGGATGGAAAAATAAGTTCCTGGTGGGACCCGACGGGGAACAGCTGGGAATCGTGGCCGCCGGAAAGGTGACTGCCCACAAGTCGGAAAAAGAAGCGGCTCCCGAACGGAGCCTGAATCAGAATATGACGGCTTTCCTGCTATGGGGACTTGGAGCTGTCGCTTTATATTGCGTATTCCACTTTGCGTTATCCTTCGATTTGATTGGTGCCGCTATTTTTGCCCTGTGTATTATTATACCCGCTTATATTATTTCCGATCGTTCGCTGACCAAAATAGAACGGCAGCGGGTGTGGGTGATCTATATCATTGCTTTCTTTGTGATCTTCTTCTGGTCGGCATTCGAGCAGGCGGGTGCATCCCTCACCTTCTTTGCCGATGAGCAGACCAACCGCCATATTTTTGGATTGGTAATGCCCGCCAGTTATTTTCAATCGTTTAATCCTGTTTTCGTGGTGCTGTTTGCTCCGTTACTCTCGATGTTGTGGACTAAGCTGGGGCAGAAGAACCTGGAACCGGCATCGCCTATCAAGCAAGCCATGGGATTGTTTTTGCTGGCATTGGGCTATCTGGTCATTGCAATGGGAGTGAGAGATGCCGCACCGGGAGTGAAAGTAAGCATTCTTTGGCTGACCGGTTTATATTTCATTCACAGCATGGGCGAATTAATGCTTTCGCCTATCGGGTTGTCGATGGTGAACAAACTGGCACCTGTGCGGTTTGCTTCGTTGTTGATGGGCGTATGGTACATGTCGAATGCTGCGGCTAATAAGTTTGCAGGCATGCTCAGCGGGCTGTATCCTGAAGCAGGCAAGACGAAAGCCATCCTGGGATACCACATCACAACGCTCTACGACTTTTTCATGCTGTTTGTGATTATGTCCGGACTGGCTTCCATCATTCTTTTCGGGCTGTCCAAGTGGTTGCAGAAACTGATGAATGGAGTGAAGTAAAGTTTATAGTTTAAAGTTTAAAGTTTATAGAATCCCTTGTCGTCTGTGCGGCAAGGGATTTTTTTACAGATCATGCTGAACAGATCCGATCGCTGGGTGAATAAAAAAAGGCTATTGATTGAACATTTATAAGAAATGTGTTGTTTTGTTTTTTAAACTTTTGTATGATTTCAATCACATGTTTTAAAGGTTTGCCGGTCGCATACGAATCATTCCTGATACAGAGATATGATTCGTTTGTAACAACATGTCGATATATTGAGATATTTCATAACCCTTCTGAAGATCTTAATTACTTGCTCTTTCATGAAAACGATATTCTGATGGAAGTGCTCTTATTTGAGATGAAAGGAAAAACAATTACTTGCCTGAATTCACTTGCCTATTTAAATCATGAAATCATGGCTGAGATTATTAAATATATGTTTAATAATTTTACAGCAGTGCAAAGGATTGTCATTGATTCGTGTTATAATAATTTCAATATCAGTAAATCTGTCCTGTTTAGGAAATCGGACGATTTTATTATTCAGTTACCCATTACCATGGAGGGTTATTACCAGGAACTTGGCGGTAGTACGCGGACTCATATGCGTAAATACAAAAACAGGTTACTGAAGGACTATCCAACGGTGAATTTTGTGACAAAGTTTGGGATGGAAATTGACGAAAGCCTGATTGACAAAATAATTCATATGAACTTTGATAGAATGAAATACAAGGGAAATGTACCTCACAAAGACCACACGATATCGAATAAGATTTATAAATATTCTCAGCACTATGGATGCGTATGTTACATTGAAATAGAGGATTTAATTATTGCCGGATGCATTGGAATCATGGGCCATAATAGCATATCGTCCTTAATTATTGGTCATGATAATCATTTTTCGCATTATAATGTGGGACAACTGAGCATGGTTTATTTAATTCAAATCTCTATCGAAAAAGGATTTTCATCCATGCACTTATTGTGGGGAGAACTTGAGTATAAAACCCGGTTCCTGGCAAAACCCCAAGAAATGCTTTCCTATATTGTTTTTAGAAATTATTCTTTGACCTATGTTCTCGGTAAAATAAAGGAATTGAATTCTCAGATACTGGATAGAATCAGGCTTTCTAAATACTCCTTACCCCTTAGAAATGCCATTAAACGGATCCGTAAAAAAAGTATCCGGCAATTGAGTAAAGTGGAGTATTAGTTATAAAATCCCTCGTTCACATGCTGTAAGGGTTTTTTTATTGTTCCCGTTTTCTTCCATAGATAACGGGAATTTTAATTTATTAATGTTAGAACAATAGAATTGTAGTTGTAACGTTAATTAAACATTCAAAAATTAAAATACTCACCTATTAACATGACCCATTCATGAACACAACAGCTCCACTGACTGCCTTTCCGGATTCAAAAAACCATTACGACATACTCGATGGACTTCGGGGCGTAGCTGCAGTATTGGTGGTCGTATTCCATATCTTTGAGGCAAGCGCCACCAGCTATCTCGATCAGATTGTCAATCATGGTTACCTGGCTGTTGATTTCTTCTATGTGCTATCGGGGTTTGTCATCGGGTATGCCTATGACGACCGCTGGGGGAGAATGTCTGTTGGTGGATTCTTCAAACGTCGCCTCATACGCTTGCATCCCATGGTAGTGATGGGCATGATCATTGGTGCCATCGGTTTCTATTTCGGAGCCTCCGCCTACTGGCCCATCATTAGCACCGTGCCCGTGTGGAAAATGTTGCTGGTCATGCTCATTGGGTGCACCCTGCTTCCTGTTCCTTTATCCATGGATATCCGGGGCTGGGCGGAAATGCATCCCCTCAATGGTCCCGGTTGGTCGCTCTTCTTTGAATATGTTGCCAACATACTCTACGCACTCTTTATTCGTAAGTTTTCAACTAAGTTGCTCGCCCTGTTGGTATTCGTAGCAGGAGCAGCGCTCATTCATCTGGCAGTCACCAGTCCAAATGGTGACGTAGTAGGAGGGTGGTCGCTCGATTCCACCCAAATGCGCATAGGCCTGACCCGGTTGATGTACCCTTTCTTTGCCGGACTGCTCCTTTCCCGCGTCAGCACGTTGAAGCATATCGAGCATGCTTTTTTATGGTGCAGCCTGCTTGTCGTGGTGGTATTTGCCATTCCGCGTATCGGGGGAAGCGGGCATCTGTGGATGAACGGACTCTATGACTCGTTGTCTATCATTTTTATCTTTCCACTGATCGTCTACCTGGGTGCCGGCGGCGTGGTGAAGGGCAAGTATACTTCAAAGGTCTGCAAATTCTTTGGCGATATCTCGTATCCGATCTATATCACGCATTATCCCCTCATTTATGTGTATACCGCCTGGGTAAACGACCATAAAGTGCCGCTGGGACATGCCTTGCCGGTGGGGCTGCTAGTGCTTACCTCCAGCATCGCCATCGCCTACGCCTGCCTCAAACTCTACGACCTGCCTGTCCGCAAATGGCTGACTGAAAGGTTTATGGTGAAAGCATTGGTAGGGAAACAGGTTAATTAGTTAATTGGGTGATTGGTTAATTGGTTGATTGAGTTAATTGGTTGATTTGGTTGTCAGGTTATTTGGTTATATCTGCATACT
Organism: uncultured Bacteroidales bacterium; assembly: GCA_903927945.1. GTDB lineage: Bacteria > Bacteroidota > Bacteroidia > Bacteroidales > Paludibacteraceae > Paludibacter. The sequence goes on from CAIYOZ010000199.1 coordinate 8,829, forward strand.
TTAAATTACGAACACAACCCCGCCGGTATTCCCGACGGGGCCGGTAAAATGTCGATCCAAGTTATAACTAATACTGATCAACTGAAGATACCTTGATATTCCCGCTGGGGTCAATAACATATCTAACATTAATATTTCTTTTATTCCTTTATCGGCCCCGTCGCGAATACCGACGGGGGTCGTTTGCTACATCCGTATCCCTGTTTAATCTCTCCCAAAAAATACCCGGTTAATACTACAGTAATACTACTATAAGCTAATCACTTATCACTAATCGTTAATCACTAATCGTTAATCACTAATCCACCGCCATCACTTTCCCGCACCCGGCGTATTCACTTCCACTGTTTCACCATTAATTCCTACCGTTCCAAATTCTACGGCAATGCTTAGCAGCACGCTTACCTCATCGGTCATGAATGCCTGTTCGTAATTGGGCAGGTGGTTAATGTTGAGATTTAGTATTGTTAAATGTTATTGTATAAAATCATTTTTGTTTTATAAAAGAACAATTTGTAACTGCCAATAGTTACATTTGTACTGATCATTCGACTATGGGTACGAAAGAAAAGTTAATCGAGCGGTTTAAAAAGCAGCCTAAAGATTTCACGTTTGATGAAATGGTAAAACTTTTAACAGGGTTTGGTTACGTCATTACCAATAAGGGCAAGACTTCAGGCTCCCGGGTCAGGTTTATAAACACTGTAACTATGTCAATTATTGATAAGCATAAGCCTCATCCTACTAACATAGTGAATGAAAGTGTCATGAAAGATGTTTACAACAAATTGAAAAACAATTTATTAATTGAATGATGTTATGGATAATTTAAAATATAAAGGCTATATCGGAACGGTGGAGTACAGCGCGGCCAACAACTGTTTGTATGGTAAAGTGGAGGGGATGGTAAAAGATAGTATCACCTACGAAGGCCAATCGATCAATGAATTAGAGGCCGATTTTAAAAATGCCATTGACAGCTACCTGGAAGGTTGTGAAGAACTCGGAATCAAACCACGCAAAGCATTTAGCGGAACACTGAACATTCGAATACCCTCCGATATCCACTGCCAGATTGCTTTGAAGGCAAAACAAACCGGTCGGTCCATTAATGCCATTATTAAAGATGCATTGGAAAATCAGCTAAATTTGAATCACTGACAGCAGTTACGTAGTGCTGATGGAAAGAATGTTTCGAATTCGGTGTTTGTGCAATGAACAGCTAGGATATATCCTGATTGCAAATCCCAACAACCTGGTGTACAAAAATCGCAAATTTCCACTGCTGCCGCACGAATTGTATCGTGTGGGAGTTAAAGAACAAGGTATGTAAGACTCAAAACAATTCATTCGCAATCCAGTGATAACATTTTTTTTGAGGAGGTTAAGTTTTTAGACAGGAAGATTATTTAGTAGTGTTTAAGAATCTGTGGGAGGAAAAACTTGTGAGATAATGTGATGGTCATTTAGTATTGCCACACGATACAATCGTGCGGCAGCCTGGTGAGAAAATAAATGATAAAACGCAAAGATAATAATGTAAACATTATTATCTTTGTAGGGGTTAACTAAAAAGAAGTAATAACCATGCTAAACAAAGAAATGAAAAAAGAAAAAAAGCTGCTTGAAAAGGACTTGCTATTTTTTCTTAATTATTACAAGGAAGTTACCACCAGGTCGATACAAATGAAAACTTATTTTGACAATCAGATTGAAATCATTATTGAAAAACTTAAAGAAATCGGACATTAAACTACTTAATCCACTCTGTAAAAGAGAAGGATAAAAACATAATCATTATGAAAGAGAAAATAGATGAATTAAAACAAGCCTTCAGATACGCCAAAACAGATAAAGAGCGCGATGCCATTGATGTGAAGATGCAACAACTAGTTAATCAAAACCCTGATGAGTTTGCTCAAGCAATGGTTGATTCAGCAAAAGAAACAGCAGATGAAGTTACGAACTTAGCCCTGCGACATAAATTGGAAAGTGTTATCCCTGCTATTTCATTGGTTTATATTGCTAAAAAGTATTTCAATAAATCAGATGCCTGGCTGTATCAACGCATTAACGGAAATGTAGTAAACGGTAAACCTGCACAGTTTACCACCCATGAAATTGAGCAGCTCAAACTTGCTCTTACTGATATATCCAATCAATTAGTCTCTGTAAGTATTTCTTTGTAAATTAACGATTAACGATGAGTGATTAACTATCAGTGATTAATAACTAATCAACAAAATAACCAATCACCCAATCACCTTAATTACCCAATTAACTAATTTGGGTTGGAGTTCAATGACTTCGAGGCTTTGTATAGCCCCGTCAATCTTCTCACTTAATGGATGCTAATTTAAAACAACGATACTCCTTGTTCTAAAAATTGCCATGAATATAAAATAGCTACACCCGTTATTCTAAATATTGGCTAGAATATAGAATAATGGGCTTCTTATTTTAAATAATGCTCTACGAAGGTTTAGAAAGAAGAAAAATAAGGCTTTAAATTGAATCCAATATAAATAAAAATCATGCCTGATTGTTTATTCTAGAAAATGGTATAAATATAAAATAGCGATAGATCTTGTTTTAAAAATTGGCGTGAATATAGAATAATGGTACTTCTTACGATCTCTTCTGTTTTCTGAAATCGGCTATGTTACGTCTCGCATAAGTCTATAATTGGGACTCGCGATTTCCATATCGCGAATATTAAA
>CAIYOZ010000200.1 GCA_903927945.1 uncultured Bacteroidales bacterium
ACAATCAATTTACTTAAAATTCGCATTCACTGTAATGCTTTGCTGTTTATTTACTTTTGCATCGGCAAAAGATGTTTTTCTTTCTACAACCGGAGTTGATACAAATGACGGCTTGACTATTAGTACACCTGTTGCTTCATTCTCAAAAGCTTACACAATTGCAGTTGCAAGTGATGTTATTAAAGTATCGGGCATGATTGATATGTCATTGGATCCTGCCAACACTGCCGTGCCTCAGGCAGGAATTGTAATCAATAAAGATCTTACTGTTCAAGGAACAACAAATACTACTGACGGTTTTGATGGAAAAAGTGTAACACGTCTCTTTCAAGTTAGTGGACACACATTAAACATTAAGGCTTTAACATTAAAAAATGGAAAGTATTCTGCAACAGCATATAATGGAGGAGCTTTAGATATTTATGGAGGAGTAGTTAATGGTGAAAATCTTATCCTGTCCGGGAATAATGCTTTTGATACAAGTTCAGCAGGTGGAGCCGTAGTGATTACTTTTACATCCGGAATAAGTTTCAAAAATTGTGTTTTCTCAAATAATTCAGCTATGAGAGGTGGAGGTTTATGTATTCAGGATACCGGAACTCCTAATGTGACCATCACAATAAACGGTTGTTCGTTTGTTTCGAATTCAACTACTAATGGTGGTGGAGCAGCAGTGTTTGTTCGACTAGGTGATGCTGCCACGAATAATACGATCAATTTAATCAATTCGACAATTGCAAAAAATAGTGTAACGGTTGCTCAAGATGGTGGTGCTGTCGGATTCTTCAGAGCACCTTCCGTTGTTGGAGATAAATCTACTTTTAATATAATAAATTGTACAATAACAGGTAATACAACAGCAGGTACTAGAGGACATGGTGCCGGAGTACGTGCAGTTCCAAATAGTACATACCCAGGACAAGTTCGAATTAACAATTCAATTATTGAAGGTAATGTTGCGATTGGACAGGGAAGTACTTACAGCGATATTAGCTATATTTTTAATCCAACGGCAAGTTCGTTATTGATTAATAATTCGATAATTGGTCGTACCGGTGACGGCGTATTCCCTGTTGAATGTTATCCAGGATATAATGCAACTCCGGTGACCAATTATTTTGCCACATCTCCAACAGCACTTATTGCAAGTCTTGGGGATTATAATTCTACTAACAATTATTACCCTTTACTTTTGTCTCCTGCATCTCCAGCCATTACACTTGGAAGTTCTCTCTTTCTTTCCAATTTAGGTATTACCACAGACCAGGTAGGGAATATACGCCCTTTTACAAACAATGTATGTTATGCAGGAGCTGTGGAAATTTTCGAAAGCAGTTTAGCCACATCTATCAGCCCGGTTGCTAAAGAAAAAGTTTTTAATGCACATTATGCAAATAAATCACTAGTCGTAGAGTCAGCAGAAAATGGGATTGCCAATATTGATTTATTTTGCATGAACGGACAGAAAGTTCAATCAATATATAATGGTACTCTTGAAGTAGGACAACGTAATTTTTCTTTACAGTCATCATTAACTAAAGGAATTTATATTATCCAGGCAGTAATTAACGGAAAGAACTCAGCTCAAAAGATTTTTATTTGGTAGTTTAAGGTTTTGATTAGTTTGTTTTCGATTTCCTCAGCTTTATTATTATCAATAAAGCTGAGGGGGTCATGCAAGAATTATTTTTTATTGAAACAATATACATTTACGAGATTGGAGCAAGTCTCTAAAACTACAAATTTATCGAAACTAAGTTATGAAAATCAAACAATTACATAGATTATTTATCATTGCTTCTTTTCTGGGAACAATATCATTCGCCGGTTCAGCCCAAACTTACAAGTTAATTCAACCCAAGTATCCGACTGCAGATGCCTTTGTCGCCAAATATAATGTACTCGATGCTGGAGCAGATCCCACCGGTGTGAAAGATAACACATTAATCTTCCAACAGAAATTGGATTTACTTGGTACCAGGGCTGCTACGGGTGGTTCGGGTAATGGTGGCGTTTTATTTGTGCCGGAAGGCAAATATGTGATAAAAGGTCGTTTGTACATACCTAAAGGTGTCACAATTCGCGGTGAATGGCAGAAACCGGTAAAAGGTCAACCCATTGTAGGCACCATTTTAATGGCTTATTCAGGGAAAGGAATTGATGTAGGAAGTACCGTTGCGGAATTTACAACATTTGAAAATGGTGCATTTATAACTTTGCAACCAGGATCAGCGGTGAAAGATATGGCAATTTGGTACCCGGAACAAGATCCCAATAATATAACCCCTTATCCTCCTGCCATTCTCTATGGACAACCAGGTTATTTTGGAAATGAATACTGTAACACGGATAATGTAACACTTGTCAATGCCTATAATGGCGTTATTTTTTCAAGGACCAACGGTGGTGGTTGTCCCAATATTAACGGTCTATATGGGACTCCATTATCAAGAGGTATAGAGATTGATAATATTGCGGATGTAGGCCGAATAGAAAATGTAGATTTTTCACCTGCTTATTGGGCGGGATCGGGGTTAGCAAATTCCCCTACATTAGGGAGTGCCTATGCAAGCTGGATTTATGCGAATGGTACCGGTTTAATCATGCGAAGAATCGACTGGTCGTATGCATGCTTTGTGAAAGTAGATGGATATAATATGGGATATCATGGTGGACCGTCGATTTCAGAATCAGGTCCTGTCCCTAATGGACAAAACTATGGGATGGAGTTTGATAATTGTAAATATGGAGTCTATGCAGAAGCAATTGATGGGGTCGGCCAAATGCATACCAAATGTAAAATGATAAATTGCGAATATGGTTTTTATTTGCCTGCCAATCCGTTGGGTGTTTTGCAAATCGTAGGTTGTGATATCAGTGCCACAAAAGCAGCTGTTTTTATTCCTTCTACCTCCACAACCACTGTGCTAATGAATCAGTGTACTATAGAAAGTGGAGTAGTTGATGTTAGGGGGGGCATTGTGTCGATAACTAATAGTGATTTTAATAATGTTGCCCCACAAATTAATTTGGGTTCTGATGTACGGGCTATTGTAACTGGTAATCGGTTTAAAAATTCTGTTAAAATCAATAACTTTTCAAAATACGTATGTAAAATCGATCATTCGCCTGTTGAAATGACCAAACTTCCTGATTTTACGTATGTAAATCCCCAGGATATTAAGCAAAAACCAGATAGAACCATTTTATACCTGGCTACTTCAACTGCCTATGGTGTAAGTACATCTTCAGCCGATAATACGACTAATCTTCAATCGGTTCTTAATTTGGCAAAAGCTGATGGGGGTGGTATAGTATTCTTACCCCCCGGGCATTATAAATTTCTTGGGAATATTACTATTCCAAGTGGTGTTGAATTAAAGGGGTCATCGGATAATCCTTCTGTTCCAAATGGGCCTGGCAGTATTTTTGAAATATATGCTGGTAAAAATCAATCAGAAACCGGCACACCATTTATAAGTATGGAACAAAACAGCGGTTTACGAGGAGTCGTTTTTAATTATCCGGAACAAATGGCTAGTTTACTGCCTAACATTTTAGATTATCCTTATTGTGTACGAGGAAATGCAAATGTCTATATTGTTAATGTTGGTTTTCGGGCTACAGATCGTGGCATTGACCTATTTACCAATAAATGTGATAATCACTATGTGGATTACCCTGCAGGTCATTTTTTCAAAACAGGTATAAGAGTGGGAGGTGGTTCTCAAAACGGAAGAATATCCAATACCCAGTTTAACCCGATTGTTTATGTATATGGTCAACAGACAAAGTTTGGTGTCTGGCCGAATTCTCCTCTATCAACGGATGCGAATTATGCCGTTCAACAAAGTGATGGCTATGGTTATTCTTATAACAATCTGGAGTTTTTAATTCTGGGAAATTGTAATAATGAAATATTGTATGATAATTTCACTTTTGGTTCAGCTAAAGGGCTTATTCTATCTTCCATCGATGGAACAGGACCAACTGGCATAGCACTTGGGCATGGAATTGACGGGTCTGTGAAATCTTTAAATTTTGAATCTACCGGCCTTGGTGGATTTGACTTTATCAATTCACAAATTGTTTCTATTTATGGAAATTCAACGGTTAATCAACCTTTAACAAGATATATTGAAACAAGTTCCGATTTTAAAGGGAACGTTCGTTTATTTGGAACTGATTTCTGGGGATCACCCTATGTGATATCCAATCAAATTATGGGTGGAACTTTAGAACTTCAAACAGCAAATTATCAAGCTCCAGGGCGTCAGACTTTTGCAACTGTTTCTTCAGGGTCATTCTTCAAGATGAGCAATTCAAACGTCAATTCTTTTTCAACTTTATTAAGCACAGGTTCAGCTCCAGGTTTTTTTATTCAGTCTTCGGCAGTCAATTCTGCCACAGTGGATACAATATCGTGTGGTTTGTGGTTGAATAATTTGGATCATACTGCAGCTGTTTCTCCAATTGCAGGGGCCTTCTTACCCAGAACAGGCTGGATAGCAACAGCCTCTATTCAAAATACTGATGCCATGCTTTCAATAGATGGTGATGCTTCCACAAGATGGTCGACTTTATCAACAAAACAAGCACCGGGACAGTGGTACATGGTGGATATGATACAACAAAATACATTTTCAGGGATTTACCTTGATTCTGGTGATCCTAGTTATTTGCCTGTTTCCTATCAGGTTTACATTTCATCGGATGCGACAAACTGGACACTTATAGCTTCAGGAACCGCAAAGAACGAGATCGATTTTGGAACTATGCAAACTGCCCGTTATATTAAAATTGTACAAACCGGATCAGATCCTGGTTTGTCCTGGAGAATGGCGGAATTTTATGTGATGTATACCGGACCTACAGGTGTCTCGAATATAAAGAATAATAAGATAGCGGCTTATTTCTCGAATAAACAACTCACGGTGAAAGGAACTATCGGAGAATCAAAGGTCAGTATTTATAATATATCCGGTCAGATGGTTATAGCACCGGTTAAAATGGAATCAA
>CAIYOZ010000201.1 GCA_903927945.1 uncultured Bacteroidales bacterium
CGGAATGGTTCTGAACCCCGACTCTATCTGGGTAAAGGTGGTTTTACTTTTTGTTGCTGAATGAACAAAGCCGAGGGTTGAGAATACTGAAAATGCAATAAAAATGAATTTCTTCATAATGGTAATTGTTGAATGTGTTGTTAGTTTCAAATCAGTTTTGTCCGGTAGACTTTTAATGAGAGGGTTATAATGAAAGATTTAATCTGTACCAATCTGTTTACATCCCGATTTCCTGTCCAACTTTCGGTATTCCCCGGCTTTTTGAAGTCGAATTTTTACTGGTTTAGTACACCCATATTTATATGTACTTTCACTGTGTCGTTCTTAAGTGACTCCATACCCATCAGGGTATCCACTGCGGAAACCACATAAAAATAGGTTTTGCCATTTTCTAAACCAGTATCCGTAAATTTATTAGGTTGAATACCATACGAATAAAGCTTAAATGAGTGCTTGTTATCTACGCTCCGGTAAACACGGTAAGCCCCAAAATCGGTTTCTTTATTTTTATTCCAACTCAATTGAACGCTGCCCAGTTTTATAATGGATACCAAATTTTTGACAGGCAACATATTTCCTGCAGCCCTTGGTTTCAAAGCACTTCGAACGATGTTGTAATATAGCCATGGATCATTGTCAGGATACTTTTTCGTGGTATTTGTGGATGGTACATTTTTGGTATCACAAATTCCCCAATGAATACAATCGCACATATCATCGTAGGAGCCATAAATACTATATTCGCTGGAAGCTTTACACCAGTCAACCCTACTTTTCCACGCTTCCTTACTTATCCTCACCCACGGATCGCTCGGATCTAAACCTGATTCAGGACTGGCAAAACGAACACTTCCAGATGCGTTTTGCATAAAATTCCGATACCCCCAACCTTCGGATTCCCCGGGAGATAGCGAAATATTCACCATATTAGTTCCAATGTGGAATCTCGAAAAGTAATTGGTGGTATTTGCCGGTATCGAATTTATCTTTGGATCAACTACTGATTGCCGATTAAAAACAATGAGGATGGGGCGGTTGTCGCCATATCCATAACGTTTGTAGGCAGCTTCTGCTGCCCAGTTTTCATCAACATATTTGGCAATGTTGTTCCACCATGTAACGTCACTGATGCTGTCAGGGATATTGCAACCGGAACGAACATCTACGGGAAGTTCAATACCAATATGGGCCATGTAGCTCATGTTTTTTTCGGCGCAAACCTTCCGTATATTATCCATCATTGGTTTAAACTCATTCCATAAAATGGTCCACATTGAAGGATTGGTCCAATCAACCGCAACGGTATTGATACCGGCATTTTTGATCTGTTGCAGAATGGATCGCGTCACATTGATGTCGGAGTAATCGTGCGCCGGATTCCATACACCATTCACCAGAAACGTTGCCCCTTGGTTGTTGCTCCTGCAACAAATCAGAATGTGAGCAATAGGTTCACCGGCGAATACCGGCGATACATTTAAGGTTGCAGATAGCAGTAGGAAAAAGGCAATACGAGAAATTGTGTTATTCATTTTTTTTTATCGTTTTGTTTTTTTTAATTTATTAAACATTTTATAAATTACGAGATAAGAAATAAAGAATTATTGTTGATATGATTCATCAAACCCCGACCTCTCCTGACCTCTCCCGTCCTGCAGACACCCTCTCCTTAAAAAGAGAGGGGAATGGGATTTTTTTAGTTTTTGAGAGGGAGCCAGACCAAGTTTCTATATTATACTTCGTTATAGATCAATTAAAAGTTTCTTTTGAAACCTTTTTTCAAGCTACTGTTTTATTAATCGTATGATATTAGCTACATGATTACTGCTTAACCGGCAAAAGTAAATTCCTGGCGGGACAAGTTTGCCTGAATTTGATTTTCCATTCCAGGTAAAAGAGTTTGTACCACTGCATTGATTTGTGTGTATTTCTTCAGCCACCTTTTGTCCGGAAATATTGAAAATTTCCAGTTTTATATTTTCGGGCTGATCGAGCAAATATTCGATAGTCGTTTCAACCATAAATGGATTTGGGTAAACTTTTTGTATCAGCGAACGTGAACCTGAAGCCGGATTCATTGTAATCGTAAATCCGGGAGTTGCGCTGATGATGGCAGTTCTAGCTGATTCATTTCCACTTGAATCAACCGCTGCAAGTTGGTATAAGTAGTTTTTTCCATTGATTAAAAGCGAGTCGGTAAACTCACAAAATTTGATTGCGGGTTTGTATAAAGACAGCGGTCGACCTGTCTGACTGCTTCGGTATAGGTTGTAACCCAGCAAGTCGGATTCATTGTTTGTGTTCCAACTCATCTTAATTCTGGTGTCTCCGGCAACAGCTTTAAAACTGATTGGTGCAGCAGGTGGAATAGTGTCGAAAGGCGTACAAAACAGTCGTACATAATCCAGCTCGTAGTTTTTGCCTATTCCGGCGCTGTTGCCTATAAAATCGAGCCGCATGCTCGTAATAGGGGAGCTGCCAATTCTGGAAATGTCAAGTTTAGCATTAATCCAATTGCTTGGGCTTTCAGTAGTTATCACAAAAGTGGGAGTTTTAATTTCGTTTGAATTCCACATATCGGGAGACACAAAAAGAGCAAGGGTTCCCGACGGATCCCATATTTGCGAACCGGTTTGAGCAGCGTTTAGCTGACGAGCGCGAAATTCGAGTGAAACCCATTTCGATCCTGCTGTTGGTAAATTGAGTACATAATTGTAGAACATCTGCGGATCAATTCCACTTATTCCATTCAGCGATTTCACTATGCGGTCAGCCCCATTAATGCTAGTGGCTTGAGTCAAGGTATTTGTCTGCGAATTAGCCGTCCAACCCTCGGTCGTTCCGGAAGTATTGAACTCAAACTGGTAGCAGGCCATTTTCGTCTTGTTTTTTGACTGAATTTTCACTTCGCTACTTTTGACGGACTCGTTTCCAAGACTGTCGATTGACGAAACCGAATAAGTATAGGTCAATCCGTCGGTTGATCCAAGGTCAATAAAAGTCGAATCCGAAACTACAGCCAGCGATTGATTGGCGCTGTTAACAAGCGGTGTACGGTATATTCTGTACGATTTAATATCTTTATCCTGAATTTTATTCCATGTCAATTTCACCATTCCATTGGCAATGATTGCACTCAGATTTGTAGGAACCGGCATTGGCGCATTCTTTTTTAGGTGCACATAGTCAAGCTCGAAGTTTTTACCTAGTCCGGTGCTATTTCCAATCGGACTGATTGAAAGTCCCGAAATATTGTTGGTATTAATTCCTGAAATATCGGCAGTGGCAATCATCCAGTTGGTGCTGACTTCAGGTTTAATGCCCCATTTCGGAAGTTTTAACTCGCCAAGATTCAGTGAATTCAGGTATTGAATTGTGCACGAAGTTCCCTGAGAGTCGAAGGTCTGCGGAGTTTTTCCATCAGTACCTATTTGCCTGAGGCGTATTTCAATCGTAGCCCACGAATCGGTAGGACGATTCAACGTTAGATTACCCTGAAAAGTGAGTTGTGGATTATTTCCTGAAATTCCTGAAGCCGATTTCAGAACGCCATCAGAACCATTCTGGCTGGTAGCCTGCACCAGTCCGTTTACCTCCTGATTTCCTGTCCAACTTTCGGTATTACCCGGCTTGTTGAAGTCGAATTTATACTGGTTTAGTACACGCGTATTTACAAGTACTCTCACCGTATCGTTGAGAAGTGACTCCATACCCATCAGGGTATCTACTGCCGAAACTACATAAAAATAGGTTCTGCCATTTTCTAAACCGGTATCCGTAAAATTGTTCGGTTTAATACCATACGAAAGAAGCTTAAATGATTGCTTGTTATCTACGCTCCGGTAAATACGGTAAGCACCAAAATCGGTTTCCTGATTTTTATCCCAACTCAGTTGAACCGTGTCATGTTTTACACTGGATGCCAAATTTTTGACCGGCAACATATTTCCTGCAGCCCTTGGTTTCAAAGCACTTCGAACGATGTTGTAATATTCCCATGGATCGTTGTCAGGATACTTTTTGGTGGTATTTGTGGAGGGTAAATTTTTGGTATCACAAATTCCCCAATGGATACAATCGCATATATCATCGTATGAGCCATAAATACTATATTCGCTGGAAGCTTTACACCAGTCAACCCTGCTTTTCCACGCTTCCTTACTAATTCTCACCCATGGATCGGTGGGAGCTAAACCTGATTCAGGACTGGCAAAGCGAACACTTCCGGATGCGTTTTGCATAAAATTCCGATACCCCCAACCATCTGATTCCCCAGGCGTTTTCGATTCATTCACCATGTTGGTTCCAAGGTGGAATCTCGAAAAGTAATTAGTTGTATTTGCCGGAAGCGAATTGATTATTGGATCAACATAATCTTGCCGATTAAAAACACATAGGATGGGGCGGTTGTCGCCATATCCATAACGTTTGTAGGCAGCATCTGTTGCCCAATTATCATTAACATATTTGGCAATATTGTTCCAATATTCAGCCTGACTGATGCTGTCCGGAATATTGCAAATAGCACGCGTATCTGGCATAAGATGAATACCTATTAGGGCCATGTAGCTCATGTTTTTTTCGGCACAAACCTTCCGTATATTATCCATCATCGGTTTAAACTCATTCCATTGAATGGTCCACTGGGAAGCATTGGTCCAGTCAACCGAAACGGTATTGATACCGGCATTTTTGATCTGTTGCAGAATGGAGCGCGTCACATTGATGTCGGAGTAATCGTGCGCCGGATTCCATACACCATTCACCAGAAACGTTGCCCCTTCGTTGAAGCCCCTGCAACAAATCATAATGTGAGCAACAGGTTCACCGGCGAATACCGGCGACACATTCAGAGATGCAGATAGCAGTAGAAAAAAGGCAATACGAGAGATTGTAGTTTTCATTGTTTTCATTATTTTGTGTGTTTTTTAAAAGATTATATTGCTTACTTGCTTAAGATAAAATTAAGAATTATTTAAGTTGTTTTAGACCCCCAAACCCCCAAATGGGGGCTTAAGAGTGCAATTTTAGAACTATTTACAACTAATTAAAAATTTATAAACTAGGTCTTAAATCCGCCAGTTGGCGGATTGGGGGTGGGCAATACATCAATTTAACCGCCCCTAAATCCCCTAAAGGGGACTTGAAGTTACAACCATTTTGTTAATTTTCTCTACTATTGTTATCAATTTTTAATTTGGTAAAGTAGAATTACTACCCAATTTTTATTCAATAATAATTTTTTGTGTTTTAAAGGATTTAGACCCAATCAGATGAATGAAATAGATGCCTTTTTCTAACGAAATATCCAAGTTTTTCTGACCATTAAAACGTTCATTTTTCGAGAATACGGTTCTTCCTTGCAAATCAATTATTCTAATTGCATCCACCTGACTTTCCCAACAGTTTATGCTAAGTTTGTTGGTTGCCGGATTTGGATAAACACTAAAATATCCTGTATTTATATCGGGGATTCCGGATGTTCCACTAGTTGGATAAAGTTGTGCCATGGGTATAACTTCTCTTGAATTAGTGGTGCTACTCCATTCGAGCTTAATTATTGCATCGCTTGTCTTTTTAGCGAAATCTACCAGAATAGGCACTTTCTGGCCTGCTGTCAAATTCATAGTAGCTGTAAACGTATTACCTGAAGCTGAACCTGTCCACTGACTAATAAGAAGCTGATTATTTACCCACAATCTGCCCAAATCCTGAATAGTCAAATAGAATGTATATGTTTCAGTATAAAGCGGTTCTAACTGTCCTCTCCACCGTACATTCCAGAATGTACTTGGAATGTTGCAACCCGGAGAATCCGTCGAAGTCCAGGTTTCGTCAATAGTTGGATCTACCTGACTGCAAATAGAGTCTTTAAACCAAATTCCGGGTGCGGCACCTTTCCAATTAGAGCGAGCCAATCCGGTACCGGTACCCGGATAAACAACTGATTTATTCGTGAAAGTTATCTTATCCAAATTAAAATCATCGGCGGCTTTATTGATAAAGAATTTTAGAACATGCTGACCTGCCGGTAATAGCAAATCTACATCTTTAGTAGCGAAGGTTTGTAAATTAGCTGTTGAAGCAAAACTGATTAAACCACTTTTATCACTTTCATCTACAAAAATTGTTGCCTGGTTATTTCCTGTTAAGCTTGCGTATTTAATAGAAGCTGTTACAGTACCAACTACATTGACAGTAACTGTATATTTCAACCATTCGTTGCTATTTGTTCGAGTAACATCAGAGCCTCCGCCCGTAGTATTTTCAATGTCCACCGATTCATTCAGGCGATAAGCACCCCCCTGATTACCAATGGTAGCATCAGCATAAGCAATTAGGGCTCCACCGTTGTCAAAATCTTCAAACTCAACTGTACCGGGTATTGTTATAGTTTTGTACGGAGTTTCAGGCAATGTAGCAATTTTAGACGTACTGAAATTGTAGTTAAACCTACGATCGGGAGCCGATTCACCATCGGTAAAGAAAGCTGTAATGTCATTCAACTGTTGAGGATTATCTGCCCAATGGAAGTAAAACTCCGGAGTGGCGGTAGACATTCCTACCGATGAACGGGGAACGTTGAGTTCCATCTCATTGCCCACTACCTTGTAGGATATGGAAACGGCATTGCCCCAGACTGCGCCTGTCCACTGCTTCAAGGTGGTTTGAGAAGCTGAAGTAACACCTAAATTAACAACATAATCATACCCTTCCCAACCGGTTCCTTTGTTGCGGTCTGCATCTATAAATAAAAGCATCCAGTTAGGATCAATGCTTGGACTGATAGCGTCAACGGTTTTCACGTAGAAATAAATGTTATTGGCATCATAAGTGGCTCGTGATTCAATAATATCATTACGCCCCGTGTTATTGGTTAAAGTAGCGGTTCCGAGTACGTTTTGAAAATTCCGATGCTGAACATCTCCCGCTACATCTTTAAAGAGGGGTGTTACAGCAGCCCATTCTGCAAAGTTTCCATCAATGCTAATCGTAGCTGGAGATGAAAATGCTTGAGGAGCTGACATGCCTTTGAATTTACGGATATTGGATACGGTCTGATAATAGAAATTATCTGTATTTCCGTCTTTCATAGGTTCTATATCACGGTTAAATTCAGAATTGAATTCATCTACCACATACCAACCATGAGGTATATGTTTCCCACTGGCATCTTTACTTGGGCAAGTTGCTTGATTCACACAACGCCAACTTGCGTCGTCCCATTGTTTGCCCATAAACGGAACAGGTTTTGATGCATCAGAAACCCACGCACCAGCCGTTAGTTCATTCCAGCCAGTAATGCAAACTATCGAAGGATCTATCTGGAAAGCTCGCGACCATTGTTCTGTGAAATAGTAACCAAATTTGGTTTGATCGGTTTCCCAATATTGGTCATAAGGTGGGTTTTTCCCATTGTGATAGCTTGCTCCGTGTTTTAGATAATCGGGATTTAACGGAGCTCCATTCGCTTTACTAACCGACATTTGCTCTGGCTGTCCGTTAAATGTGAAATACCGCTGAGGATAATTATCATTAAAATTCCACTGATCTATATCAAATGCCCATGTTTTACGCCATGTAAAATAATCTTTAACCCCCTTGAAGGCCGCCGTTGGATACTGTGTAGCACATTTTACCGAATCTGCCATCAACAAGGGTTTTCCCTGCCATTTAAAAATCAGCGGGTCGTACTCCGGATGTGTATTGATTCGTTTGATGATGCTCTCCATTGCCTTTTGGTAGTTCTCATTCAGAAAAAATGAAATTTTTGGAACCGGTATTCCTTTGTTATACATATCCATAGCGACAGCCATAAAACTATCAAGAGACAAATCGCCCTGATCGCCGTTGGTGAAATCAAAAAACACGAAGTCAACACCGGCATTGGCAAGTAACTGGAGGTTTCGACGAGTTGACCAGGGATCGCTTGGATGATAAAAACCATTTTCCGGTTCACCCCAGTAATAATTGCGGGATTCAAAAGCTGGGCTTGCAGGATTTGCTTTTAAAAGGTCGTTGAAGGTTGTAAAATCCTTATTTCCTCCTAGATATGCATGCCAAAGCCAATAAAACATGCCAACATATTTGCCCTGACGATAATCGCTACAATCAGCATACTGCGGTAATGTTCTTCCCACCCCATCCGTTGCTACCCAATTGTCGCTGAGAGCTTTATTTTGAATAGTTTGAGTTGTAGCTGCTGAATTGGCAACCAAAAAACCCTGTTCTATTTCAGTGGGGAAATAAGCTGTGTTGCCAGACTGAATTGCCTTAACTATGACAAGCCCTGTAGTACCGGTCAATGACAGCGTATTGCCATTTAAGGTAGCTGGACCCGAAACTAGCACATAGCTTACAGGTAAACCTGAACTCGATGTAGCTGTTAAAGCAAAAGGACTATCTGTATTTTTCTTTACTCCTATTTCGTTGAAGGTAATGGTTTGTTGATTTAGATTTTGTGATTTTAATAAGACACTGTATAATCTGAGTATTGCATTCCGTTGGGCAACCGAAACTTGTCCCGTTTGATCAACATGCATGTTGGCAAAAGTACCGAGTACACTCATGTTGGCATCGTAAACTGTACCCGAAGTAAAATAGGAACCTACTTTTTCAGCTAAATTTATTCTACAAAAAGCTACATCATTGTAATACACATAAATTGATGTTCCAAAATCCTCAATCCTTATTTTTCCCTTTTGAAGCAAGCTGGTTACACCTGCGGGCTTAGGAACCAGAATCCGGGTTGCCGGAGTTGCACTATTTACATATTCACCGGTAAACTGTACAATCATGGAGTTGCCATCAGTGGTTGGATAAAAGGCAATGCCCCTGCTGTTGAAACTTGGATCCGTTGTTGCGGGTTCTTGAACTTCATCTAATCTATAGACTTTATTAAAACGTATTACTACTCCTCCTCGATTACTTCCGGTTGAATAATCAAGTTCCGTTTCAAATAAATAGGGTGAGTAGTATTTTTTTTGTGAAATCATAGCGCGTTTGGCAACCCATGCAAATTGTAATGAACCACCCGCAATATCAGTGGCACTAAAAGTATTTTCAGTTAATGTAATCCATTGATTATAAAATGTAGTGTTATCCCAAGTTGTGTTAAACAGCTGTGAATACTGTGTATCGTAAGTAACTGCCAACTTGTCGCCATCAAAAGGCGTTACTGCGGCAGCGGGTGTCACTGCCAGATTTCCCTTGGTGAAGGAAGCCGAAAAAACGTGACTTGATTGCATCAACAGAAACAGGGATGCAACAATAAAACATCGAATAAATGTACATTTTTTCATTGTATTTTGAATTATAAATTTAAGTCTTGTGTTACGGATTAGTAATTGTATATATGCTAATTATCAATTATGAATTAACAATTATGAATTATGAATTATCTGAACTCCTTTAGGTGCCTTAATCGTTGATTTAATGCTGCCATCGGCCTGTTTTTCATGCCTTACTCTAATTATGCCTTGTGGAGTGGGATAGGTACCTTCTACCCATTTCAAATCACCCAAATGAGGTTCAATTTTAATTTTTCTACATCCGGCTTCAAGTACCGTGATGCCCAAAACCTGTTGAGACAACCATGCCGTTGGACCGGATGCCCAGCCGTGGCAAAAACTGTTTCTCAATCCTTTATAGCAATAGCTACCATATTGAGCATGAACATCAACTTTTCCGGCTGCTGTTATTTCATCAATTCTACCGGCATTTTCCAACCATTTCATATCAAAGTCCTCCCAAAAAGTGGTAGCCCCCAAATCAATCATTCCTCCCCAGTATTTTCGTATCACATCAATGGCTCCATCATAATCGCCTGCCATGGCTCGTGCCTGAAGCACGTAGTAACCATAAAAACTGGAAATACCTTCAGTAGGATTTACGGACAAAAACTTTTCATTTATCTTTTTGGCATCTTCCAGACCCGACAAAGCGAGTAGCGCAGCTCCCGATTTATTGTTATTCGGGTCGGGAACGTGTTTTTTGAGTAGTTCTATGGTTTGGGTATATTGAGTTGCTTTTCCTTTGTTTTTCAGAATGATTGCTATTTTTTCTCCGGCATCAAAAGTCATCAGCATCATTGATTGTAATCCGGCATGAATGGCTTCTTTATTTGGACTGGTAGGCCAATCAAGAAATCGCATGCCATCTAAGTTTTCTTTTCCATCCGCATTGATCTTTTTCTCCAGCTGGTCGAGTAAACTGAAAATGTATTCCTGATTTTTTTGGAGGTATTCCAAATTTCCGTTATTCATATACCACTGATACTGAATCAATACCCACCATAAAGAATAGGAACTAATGCCATTCATATAGTCAGGTAGTTTGGTAATGTCACGTATCAAATCCAGACTTTTTGGAACCACTTCATTGTATCCAAACACGGAGAGCAGGGTCATTATTTCGGGATGCATATCGCCCACCCAAACTAATCGGTCGCGTTTAATGCCATCCCATAAAAAATTTTGCATATTTAAGAATACAGTATAAGCTCCTGTTTTCCAAATTTGATTTAATCGTTCATCGTTGCAATTGAAGCTTCCTAACCAGGGGATATCGCGTTGAACAGCAAAAGCACGAAACTCTTTGAGTTTCAACTCGCGATTATTATCAAGAAGTTCAATTTTAGCAAAGCGGAAGCCGCTATTGCCGATTTCTATGGTACCAAGCCAGGGCACCAATATTTCGTAATCTCGCATTGAATGATCATTCGTTGCTGAAGAGTGATCTACACTACTCATGGCTTCACTTACGGATTCGCCTAATGTAATGCGAACTTTTATTGGAGAGTGAACAGCATGCATTCCAGTAACCACTTGCACGCCTCCATGAATTTCTTTTCCAAAATCAACTACAATGGCTGAGTTTTGTTTATCACCTCCTTTTATAATACACAGATTAGCTCCCACTAAATCGGCTTGTCCGTTGCCTTGTTCAAGTAATTTAGCCGGATTAGAAATATATTTTCCACTTTTATCCGATTGCCAAACAATGCGTGTTGCGGCGAGATAATTGCGAGTAAATTTGTTTTGGGAATAATTGGTATTTTGAGAACTTGAACTAAAAGCAAGAATAGTGAAAAAGAGCAGGATAAATAACTTTTTAAGGGAGTTCTGGTGTGTAGTGTGATTTTTCATGTGATTGTTATAAGCCCCCTAACCCCCTAAAGGGGGAATAAGAGAGGGAATTGGGAGAAATTTATTAGCTGATAATCATTTACTTGTGTGTTCTAAATTTTATTTCGGTCATGGGTGTTTCATAATTTTAGGCTCTGAAGGAATTCAAAGAAAGCCAATCCACAACCTGTAAGGATATGGATTGGCTTATGCTTGTTATTTTTGGATCATTAATTTTTCGGTAGAAGAGGTATTTCCTTCTTTGATAGTAATCAAATAGATACCTGAATGAAGATCGGATACATTTAGGATAGTAGCCTTTTGTGCGGTTTTAACAACACGACCATCTAATGTGCAAATTGTAAAATCGGCATTTCTAACACCTTTTAATGCAATCATATCTCTTGCAGGATTTGGATAAAAACTTACTGTTTCACTTTGAACATTAGCCAGTGCCGTAAAAGTCATCTTGGCATCATTAGCTGCACGCATATAGTTATCTATTTCAGTTTTATGTGCTAACCAAAATGCTTTTTGAGCCGGGAACCAGTTTAGGTCACCCAACGGTAATCCTTCAATGGAGGCAGTTAAAAGAGCCGGATTTGTATATTTAGCATTGAATGCGGGCCAGTCGGAGTTAATGCTTAAATCCATAAGCCCATCCGATGGATACCAGTGCCATTTAGCCCATTTTGATGCTGGTGGAAAGTTCGCGGAAGGCAAGCCAAATGCATGAACCTGAGTCGCAGTTAAAGTCCATAAAACCAAACTATCAGAGCGTTTATAAATCATCGGGTCAACAAATTGCGGGTCAACATCATTTAAAGTATGCCCATTTTTCCATTTTGGAAAAGAAGTTGAATTTGCAAACATTTCAGTCTCTCTTGACACATTAATAGAATCCAGTGGCATTAATAAACTCATATACCGCAATAATGGCTTTGAATTAGCTTTTCCTATAGCATTTAGTTGAGTAAGTTGAGTATAAAATTTGGGATTGCGGTAATGATTATTGTATTGAACAAATTGTAGGGTAGCAGATGGAAATACATCATTCTTAATTGTATCCGCATAAATTAAACCGGATCGTGGTTTGCCCTTATCTGCACCTGGCATTGGATCCCATGCTAAAGAATAGGGTTGAGTATTCACATCAAACATTAAGTTGTTAGTCCAATAATATTCGCGTTCAAAAGTCTGCCAGTCTATCTGACTTTTTTGAAGTATAATTGAATTATGATCCCATTTACTAAAGTTATCAATATTGACTTTGCCCAAATTACCACTATGCAAAACAGTACCGGTAGCAACAAAAGTATTGTTTTGAACCAACAAGGTATCAACACCTATACCCGTAGTATTAGCAGTATTGAATACAAATCCATCGTTAGGGCTTAACTCATGACCATAATTCATTACTAAATTGTCAGTAAAATACGTTTTTGAATTACTACCTGTTAGAGAAAAACCAGTTCCCGTTCCAGTAGGATTAAAAACGCATTTATTAATAATTGTACGGCCATTTGTAGCTCCATTTGTCATAAAATAGGCTCCTACAGTACCTGTCAAACTACAATTTACAAAATAGATATTCTTCAATGTCAGATTACCTAATGAATTAAACATTTGTTGAAATACTGCACCACTGACACTTGCACCAGTTTGAAGTGTTGCCGGCATACCTCCCGGAGTTGCAGGATCAGCACCAATAATTGTTAAATCAAAACCGCTGTTTTGAATAGTCGAAGTGAGTTGATACCATTCCCCTGCTTTTAATTGGTAAATTACATTCCCCTGATTTGCTGTAATAGCAGCGTTGAGGGTACCAACACCGGGTTCAACTACCAAAGTAGGTAGAGCATAAGCTGTTAGACTGCATGTTAACATGATTGCTAACACAAATTGTGAGACTTTGTTTTTCATTTGTTTTAAATTTTAAATTGTTATTATCAGATTGAGAATATTATTTTATCTAGTGAGAGTATCAAGTGAGGGTGTGACTTAGAGCCACGCCCTCGCTTGACAAGACTTCTTCATTACAGGGTCACTTTTGCAATTCTGTTTCCCACTTTTACAATCATCACACCCTTCGATGCCAGTGTAATTTCATTCACACCATCAACGGTAACTTTGCAAAGCAATTTTTGACCAAGCGCAGTGTAAACTTCAAGTTTTTCGCCTTGAACGGCTGTGAATTTGATTTTCCCATTGTAAGCCGAAACTGACAAAGCAGCTTTTCCAGAAACTTCGTTAACAGCGGTGGTGCTTGATGGCGTTACTACGGCTGATGCTGTACTTTCTGCACTGTTTCCTACTCCATTGGTTGCAAAAACCTTAAAGGTATAAGCCGTATTATTGGTCAAATTGTAAACTGTAATCGGACTGCCGGTTCCGGTGGCAATTAACGATGTTTGGGCAGTTGTGCCAATGTATGGTGTTACTGTATAGCCGGTAATGGCAGAACCATTTTCGGCCGGAGCAACAAAAAGCACCGAAGCTTGCGTATTTCCAACTGTGGCAACAACACCAGTAGGAACGCCGGGAACAGCCGCAGCGGTAGGGGTTACGAGGGCGGATGCCGCACTAGTTGCACTATTACCTGTTGAATTGGTGACATACGCAGTAAAGGTATAAGAAGTTCCAGCGGTTAAACCTGTTATCACAATAGGATTGCTGGTTCCACTTACCGGTGTTTGGGCAGTTGTACCAATATAGGGGGTTACTGTATAGCTGGTAATTGCTTGATTATACCCTTTGTTTGCAGTATTAACTTTTACAGAGGCCTGTAAAGCTCCTGCCGTGGCAACTGGAGCTATTCCAATTATGGGAGCGAGATTGGGTGTTACAGAGTTGGAAACCCCGCTGGCAATACTTGATCCATTAGCATTGGTTGCTTTTACGGTAAAGGTATAAGCATTTCCACTTATTAATCCCGTCACTGTAATGGTTCCGCTTCCTGCCTGAGTCAAGGTGCCGACACCACCTCTTGGGTTAGAAGTTACCGTATAGCTCGTAATGGTAGAACCACCATTGGATGCAGGTGCTGTAAAAGGTACTGTAACTGTAGCTCCCGAAACGGTAGCTGTACCAATGGTTGGTGCATCGGGAACCAGAAGAGGCGTTACTGCGGCCGATGTGGCACTTACTGCACCAACGCCTATTGAATTAGTAGCTGTTACTGTAAAGGTATAAGCAGTTCCATTGGTCAACCCGCTTACTAAAATAGGACTGCCGGTTCCGGTTACCGGGGTTTGAGCAGTTGTACCAATATAGGGTGTTACTGTATAGCTTGTAATGGCAGATCCACCAGTGTTGTTTGGTGTGCTGAAAGCCACCGAAGCTTGCGTATTACCTGCCGTGGCAGCCACGTTGGCCGCTGCATCGGGTGCAGTGGCTGCTGCCGCTGCTTGTGGAGCCAAAGCAATTCCCCTGAAGGCGGTGTTTGCACCAGAAGTGACAAGATTTGTAAATGATCCTGATAAAGAACCATTGTAACCTGTAGCGTCCGTGATTTTGACAATAGAAGAAGTGGCGTTGGCGTTGACTGCGGCTTGGGTCACTGCATACAAAGTAACCACACCGGTGGCTGCATCATAGCTTCCGGTAAGCTGTTTAAGACCGTCGGTAGCAACTGGCGCAGGAATGATGGCACCTGACTTTACCCATACCCCACTGCTGTTTACGCAGTATTTAACCAATCCGCGGGACGCATTGGCTGTACCATTTAAGGCACCCTCTGCCATGTACACCACATCTACACCCGGAATAGTGGCATCCATATCGAACATAATCATTCCATAAGGTGCATTGAGACCTGCAATTTGGGTAGGCGCAAAAGCCGATCCAAGAATAGTATAGGGTTGGTTGGCGGTGGTGGGTAGACCGTTGCTCAGGTAGCCGAAACGGGAAGCAGCAGCTTCAGTACAAAAATACAATTTATTGTCGTAAATGCCCAGGTTGTAATTATTTTGATTATCTGTCGACACGCGTGTTGAAGTACTGGCGCCCAGCGTTGTGTAATGAATCCCGAAATTACCATCAATCCATAAATCGGTTCCATTGGTAGAAGCTACCGACTTGAAATAAAAATCAAAATCCGTTAATTCCGTACTCGTATTCACAAGTGCATTATTATCAACCGTGGCTACGATACGGGTATTGCCCGAGGCAGTGCTAACAGTACATGCGCCGGATTTATAGCCTCCCATCACCAAATAACGTTTGTCTGTCGACAAATTCAATGTGCCTTCGAAATTCTGCTGACCACTTATCACAAAGGGGCGATTAGAACCACTGGCAATGGTGGGCATGGCGACAGTTTGAACAAGCGTACCCGTGGGGCTATATTCGTCCAAGAAAACAGATACACCCACCGCAGTATTAGTTGCAGCACGAGATACTACCAGATTTCCCTGGGTAAAAGAAGCCGAAAAAACGGGACTTGATTGCATCAACAGAAACAGGGATGCAACAATAAAAAATCGAATAAATGTACTTGTTTTCATTTTTTTTAAATTTAAAATTATTATTTGTAGGTTGAAAAAATATTGTTTATATTATTTCAGACTGCCCCCAACCCCCTAAAGGGGACTTATGCAGCGTGAAAATGCTGAATATGTTTACACTACTCGAACTTCCGGTGTCCCCTTTAGGGGGTTGGGGGGCGGTTAAGAATGAGTTGTTTTAATATAAACTAGTTTATATCATGAGCTTAGTTTGAGAAAAGTTATCTTTTTAAAAAGTTATTTCATAATTTAGGGTTTAGAGAATTCAGTAGTTATTCATACAATTAACTACTGAAGGATTAAATTCTCTATCCAAAATCAAAATCTATACCTGACCCCAAAATCGGCTGTCCAACCATAAGATTCGATATAGGTTGGTCGTGAATCATATCGCAAGTGTTGAACTTCACTTGAATTAGTAAGATTAGCCATATTTAATAAAAATTCTAATCCTTTTAGTTTGCCTGATAATCGTTGTGATATTTGCAAATCCAACCGTGAAAATGGTTCTTTCATACCATCCAGGATGTCTGTTGAGAAGCTACCTATACCTGTTTGGATACTTCCAGTGTATTGATAAGACAACCAGACATTTAAACCGTTACGGTTATACCCTAACGAAGTGTTTAATAAGTATTTTGGCTGTTGTAACATTACACCTGACCGGGTAGTATCTATTCTGGTTGGCACAGGTCTTCCACCGCCCGCCGGAGCTTTATTAACTATGTAAGAGTTTCGATATTCAGTTCTGGAATCGGTATATGTGCCATTTATAGTAAAAGTCAAATACTTGAATGGTGCTGGTAAATACCAAAATGAAGTCTGAAGTTCAACTTCAACACCTTTTAGATAAATAGGATATTGAAAATTTTGAATTAAACTCACGTTAACCTGATCCGTATTGGAAAAAGGTTCAATAATAGGATCTCCCTTAATGCGTGTATAACTCAAACTACCAATGTAATTTTGAACCGTTTTATAAAATCCACTTACAGAAAAAAGTCCTAACTTACTATCATGAATTGTAAATTGCGCATCGTAATTTGTCCAGTGTTCAGTCAAAAGTGCGGGATTTCTTGCTGTATATGTAAAGGGTGCAAGGCCGGTGTTCCGGTATTCAGTTGGTGCTATTTGATTAAAATTAGGTCTGCTAAGTGTTTGAGTATATGCCAAATGTATGTAATTCCATTTACAGGGTTTTATCCTTAAATGCAGCATAGGGAGTAAAAATTTATCAGTGCGTGTTGCCGAAGTGGCTGTTCCCGGCAAAGGCATGTATAATGGGTCTGGCTGTGTAGGTTCTAAAGCCGTAAAACCTTTCATGGTACTATAAGTTTCTTCGAACCTTAGCCCTGGTAAAAACATAAGATATTGCCCAAAATTCATTTCTGTCATTAAATATCCGGCAGCATATTGTTCTGTAATGTCTTGATCATTCATCATACTGCTGGATATATTTTGATTCCACCCAATTTTTCCGGGTCCACCGAACATGGGTCCCCAAGCATTCTGTCCTTTAGGATACCAATAATCGGATGCCCTGTTCCATACATCAGTAATTTGGTTCAGTTTTGAGAAATCGTAGTAACTGCCGTAATTATATTTACCATCCAGAAAACTGTTTACATTCTTTTCATTCATCCCCTCTAAAGTTAATTGCTGGTTGGTGCTTTTTAACCAACTCAATGAATCCTGCAAAATTTGTGTAGCAAATAAACTGGTATTTAAACCAATAGTTCCAGCTTGAACATCTTGATATCTTGCTTTATTCCGATATGTTCCGCCAAATTTCAAATAGGCAGTAATTTTATCACCGATTGAATAGGGTATTTTTACATTAAAATAGGAAGTGATATTTCTGTCATTCATACTAGTACTGGATTGAGACATATTATTTAAGCGGGTATTGGCATCCGGTAACGACAGACTGGTATATGCCTTAATTGCTTCATCGGGACTTAACTTGCTGTTTTCAAGTGTAAGTTGAGATGCCAAACTTGAAGGCAGCGGATAATAAGATCCACTCCATCCTCTACTCATGGGGTTGTTTGAACTACTATTGGAAAATGCAATGCCATAATCCAATTCTATCTTCGATTTATTTAGTTTTGTCAATCCACTCAGGGCTATCTGATACACATTTTGATTATTATCGGGGTTATAACTCATTCCAATTGAGGCATTAGGAGTCATCATGTTATAACCTTTAGATTGAGATTGGTTGTCATTATTGGAGTAATTATAAAGCCCATACATATTCAAGGTTGTAGAGGGTGCTAGTTTGTAATCCAATGACAACATGGCTGAACGTCTTGTTTTTGTGGCCGATATATTGTTAAGATTTATACTTATAAGCCCTAAGTCATTATTTAAACTTGACAAGGCTTGATATCCTGCACTCATAGTTTGAGTACTTCTATTTACCTGCTCTGCACTGGCAACAAAAAATACTCCCAATTTATCATCAAAAAAACGGTTACTAAACTCTCCTGAGACTTTATAATTACCAAAATAAGAATTCATATTGTTATATCCCAGCTGTGACAAAAAGTTAGCGTGTAGCCCCTTTGGAGCTTCGCGAAGTTTTAAGTTTACGGTACCTGCTACTCCGTTGGCTTCCATATCAGCGGTCAGCGATTTATAAACTTCTACACCTTGTAATGCATATTGCGAAAAACCGGAAATATTCACATCACGACCACCACCACTTCCACTCGGTAATGCAACGCCATTTAATGTTACCGCTGTGTATTGAGATTGAAGACCACGAATAACTAAACCAACACCCTCGCCACCACTGCGTGAGACTGAAATCCCCGGCAGACGTCCAATAGCTTCTACGGCATTAGCATCGGGGTTTTCTTGCAACCTGTCGGCTGCTACTACGTTTTTTAAGGTATTTGAATTGATTTGCTGGCGGATGGCATTTTTTTGACCAATTGCTTGTGCGGAAACAACTATTTCTGCCAAATCCTTTGGGGTTGGATCTAACCTGATTTTTAATTCAGAGCTTGCACTTAATAATTCTTCTTTAGCTTGGTAACCAATATAACTAATGCGTATTTTTGCATTCGCGGGTACGTCCAGTGTAAAGCGTCCGTTTATATCTGTTGCTATACCAATAGTTGTTCCGGGGATGATAACACTTGCACCAATAACAGGGAGACCCTTTTCGTCGAGAACCACACCCGAAACTATTTTGGTTTTCTTAGTTATTTGTGGTTCCTCGTTTTTTTTTGTAATAACTATGGTATTAGCATTAAAGACTGCTTGAAGCCCTTTTTGACCAAGCACTTCTTTTAACACATCTGACAATGTTTTTTCAACTACATTTATTGAAATATCCTTTTTATCGTCTATCAATAAATCCCGATAAACTGCAGTATAGCTAGTTTTGGATTCAATAAGTTTTACAAACTCTCTGAAACTTATATTTTGAACCTGAATGGAAATTTTTTGATTTGGATTTTGTGCAAAAACCACATTCCCCAATAAAAAGAAAATTGAAAGCAAACAGACTCTAAATAAGGCCATTTTTGTAAATTGTAATTTCATCATAATGTTTTTATAGTGTTAAATAAATTATTCTTGCTGTATATTTTCAACTCTTCAAACCCGACCCCCTGCCCCGACCTCACCCCAACCCTCTCCAAAATAGAGAGGAGTAAGAAGGGGTTCCAGACGTGGTTTATTAGGTTAACGATGTCAAAACTCTTCAAACAATATATTTGACAGAGGCGGAACTCTGGCATCCATAAACCATTCAAACCCTAAACCATTCATGGTGCCAATAACTAACTGCGTCTTAAAGTTCCCGCTTAGGGGATTAGGGGGCTTCTAATTGTGTATAATAACCAATGTATCTCCTTGATTATCATAGCGTATGTTATATTGAATGGCAAAGGTTTTCAAAACAGATTCTAAATTTTCACCCTTAAATGCACCACTTATCAGGTCATTTTCAATTTTTGGACATTTGGAGATGATTTTTACTCCATACCACTCTTCAAGCCTTTTAATTACATCAGCAAAACGCTCCGATTTAAATTGTAGTTTATTATCTTTCCACGCTGTTTCTACTTCATTATCAGAAGATTCTATTTTAATAGTTTTCAAAGAACTGGAATAGATTGCTTTTTCGTTCGGTTTTAGATAATAATCTTGTGATAAATCTGCCCCTGATAATTTTACACTTCCCTCAATCAGCGATGTTTCAATAATATCTGATCCTGTTCTCGCTTTTACATTAAACGAAGTGCCCAATACCTCCACTTTTATATTATTTGCAGATACAATAAAAGGTCGGCTTTTATCTTTGAAAACTTTAAAAAATGCTTCACCTATAAGTTTTACTTCCCGTGTATTATTTACACCCACATTATAAACCAATTTGCTATTTGAATTCATCCACACCTTCGACTGATCAGGTAATGTAACCGTTGCCCTGTTGCCTTGTTTTACAACCACAATAAAATCTTTTTGCTCTTTGGTCGGTTGATGATTATAAAACAAAGTAGAAACTACGAATACAAAAGGAATAAGTACTGCAGCCACTTGAATCATCCGCTTGCGGTACAACCGTTTTTTGTCACATTCTATAAAAAAGTCAAGATTAGAACGGATTTCCTCTTTATCTTTTTCGGCAAGTGCTTCTGATGACATATCTTCATTCCATTCCTCTTCGAGCAGATTGGTCATCTGTGAAAATTTAGCATTGTTTATTTCATGCCGCATTTCCAGAAACTCATCTTTTTTGATGTTTCCGTACAGATATTTTTTATATAGCTTTATAATATAGTTTTCCATTTTCTCTTTTTGTTGTTTGTTACACGTTTAGTTTGAATTTTAGTACCATTCTATTTTTATGCTATAAAACATATTTCGAAAAGTATCAGATACAATAAATTGAATTTCGAGAGTTCGGTTCTCATTGTTTTTAAAGCCGAAGTGAGCTGATTTTTAACCGTCTGTTCCGATATTTTCAAACCTACTGCAATCTCTTCAATGGTACTTCCATTCTCGCGGCTCATTTCAAAAATCTCCAATTGACGATGTGGCAAAAGATTTTTACACATTTTAAATGCTTTCATAAAGTCGTCATAATACAGTTTTTTCTCTATTACATTGTCCTCGAAATCGGTGTATTCGCAGTATTCAATATAATCTTCAAACTCAACTTTATTTATCTGCGCCCTAAACATATCTATCATTTTGTGATAGGACATGGTAAAAAGCAACGACTGTAATGAGCCATCCGTGGAAATACTTTCGCGCATAGTCCACAGTTTCAAAAAAGTATCTTGAACTATATCATTGGACATTTCTCTCGACTTTGTATGAGAAAACGCAAATCCGTAAAGTTTGTCGGCATACATGTCATAAATGGCATTAAAGGCTTTGTGTGAGCCTTTCCGCATTTCCTTGATGTAGGATTTTAAGATGTCTACTTCCATGGTGATGTGATTTTAATGTTACACGTTTGTTATACTGATTAGTACTATTCAAAAATTTATGTTTAAAAGCAGGTTTTGGAATGGACTGGAAATAATTCAATACACAGATTTTTTGGTTATTTATGCTTCTATGTTATGATTATCAGTTCTTTAAGTGATTAGTTGATTTTCCCGAATTCCAAGGTAGTAAAGCCGTTCCATAGCGAACTCAACTAATTGCTCGTTTCCAACTGCTTGAAAAAGAATAGTAGTACTGATATTGCAATTGATTACAACCTCCAGTGTTACCTGAAGAATTGTTTCATTTATAGAAATGTTGGTTCTATCAGAAATGTAATGAATTTCCAACTGATGGGAGAAGCGTTTTTCAAGACTATTTAATTCTGACTTAAAAAGTGGGGGATTATCCAGTTGTGAAAC
>CAIYOZ010000202.1 GCA_903927945.1 uncultured Bacteroidales bacterium
AAAAATTATGTCAGAAGTAGAAGCTAAAGTAAAAGCAATTATCGTAGATAAATTAGGGGTAGAAGAAGCAGACGTAACTCCAACAGCTAGTTTTACAAACGACCTAGGTGCTGATTCATTGGATACTGTAGAATTGATTATGGAATTCGAAAAAGAATTCGGTATCTCTATTCCAGACGAACAAGCAGAAAAAATAGCTACTGTAGGTGACGCTATCGCTCACATCGAAGCTTTACAAAAATAATATTATTTTCCTGAATTAATTATTATGGAATTGAAAAGAGTTGTAGTAACAGGTTTAGGTGCGATAACTCCTGTAGGATCTTCCATCCCCGAGTTGTGGGAGAATGTCCTCAAGGGAGTCAGTGGAGCCGGACCTATTACTCATTTCGATGCTTCTAAGTTTAAAACAAGATTTGCCTGCGAAGTCAAAGATTTTGATCCGTTGAAATACTTCGATCGCAAAGAAGCTCGCAAATTAGATACGTATGCCCAATATGCTATTGCAGCTGCTAAAGAAGCTTTAGAAAATTGTGGAGCGGATTTAGATAAAATTGATAAAGACGAAGTAGGAGTGATCTTTGCTGCGGGAATTGGTGGTATTCAGACTTTCGAACAGGAAATCGGATACTATTATTCAAATTTAGAGCAAGGACCTAAATTTAATCCTTTCTTTATTCCTAAAATGATATCGGATATAGCTGCAGGACAGATTTCCATTATGTATGGTTTCCGCGGACCTAATTATTCAACAGCATCGGCTTGTGCTTCTTCCACGAATGCCATCATCGATGCGTTTAATAATATCAGGTTAGGTAAAGCCAATATGATTCTGGCAGGAGGTGCCGAAGCTGCCATTACACCGGGTGGTGTGGGTGGTTTCAATGCATTAACTGCACTGTCGACCCGTAACGACGATCCAGCGGGTGCATCACGTCCATTCAGTAAAAGCCGCGATGGTTTTGTCATGGGTGAAGGAGCCGGTTGTCTGGTATTGGAAGAATTGGAGCATGCCATTGCGCGTGGTGCCAACATTCTTTGCGAAGTAGTAGGTGGCGGCATGTCTGCCGATGCTTATCACTTGACAGCTACTCATCCCGAGGGTATCGGTGCTATCCTGGTAATGAAGCGTGCATTGAAAGATGCCGGTTTAAATCCTGAAGATATCGATTATATTAATGTTCATGGTACTTCTACTCCGGTAGGGGATATTTCCGAGTCGAAAGCAATCAAGGAAGTGTTTGGTGAACAGGCTTACAAACTGAATATCAGTTCTACAAAATCTATGACCGGACATATGTTGGGTGCAGCTGGTTCTGTTGAAGCGATCATTTCAGTATTGTCGGTAGTAAACGATATCGTTCCACCAACCATTAATTTCACGCCAGGGGATGAAGATCCTGACATTGACTACAATCTTAATTTTACCTTTAACAAGGCTCAAAAAAGAATTGTAAATGCCGCATTGTCCAACACCTTCGGGTTTGGAGGACATAATGCCAGTGTGATTGTAAAAAAATACTCAAAGTAAGATTGTGTTTAAATACATTCTACGAAATATAAGGCTCCTTTCGAATGTTCGAAAAGAGCCTTATTTTTTATTTTATAAAGTGTTGGGATTTTATCCTGACAAAATTGATTACTACCAGTTAGCCGTCCGGCATAAATCAGTATCCATCCTGACTGATAGTGGCCATCAGTTGAGCAATGAACGCCTTGAATTCCTCGGTGATGCAGTTCTTAACTCCGTGGTCACCGATATCCTGTATCATCGTTATGAGACACAACGTGAAGGATTCCTGACCAATACCCGTTCAAAAATAGTCAAACGGGATTCATTGAATCAACTGGCTGTAGAGATAGGACTTGATAAGCTGGTGAAGGTCACGCGATATGTCAATACCCATACCAACAATAATATCTATGGCAATGCCCTGGAAGCTCTTATGGGTGCCATTTACCTGGATTATGGGTATAAGAAGTGTAAGAAATTCGTAGAGCAGCGTCTGATCCGTACCTTCATTAACCTGGACAAGGTTGCTGAAAACGAAGTGAATTTCAAATCAAAAGTGATTGAATGGTGTCAGAAGAATCGCCTGGAACCAGAGTTTATTCTCATAGATGAAGTATTAAGCAAGACCAATAAGCACATATTCCATACCCGGCTCATCATTCAGGGTAAAACTATCTGCGAAGCCTCAGGAGCCAGCAAAAAAGAATCGCAGCAACTTGTTTCGCAAATTTGCTATCAAAAGATTCTGACTGAACCTGATTTTCTGACCGGCCTATTAACGGAACCAATCTTATTCAGTGAATCTGAAGAGAACCAACCACTACAAGCAGACATTTAACCTGTTATAAACGAATAGATAAGAAAGTTTTCATTGCGCAATTAAATCATAATTGTGCATTTCATTTATGTTTTATTTCTATCTTTGTGTCTGTTAATCATTCATCCAACTATTTAAAAGATAAATTATGGAAAATCTACATTTTTCACAATTGATATTTGCCCAGGCAAAAAAGTACGGCGATAAAGTAGCCATGTATCATCGGGAAAAGCTCACTGACGTG
Organism: uncultured Bacteroidales bacterium; assembly: GCA_903927945.1. Classification (GTDB taxonomy): domain Bacteria; phylum Bacteroidota; class Bacteroidia; order Bacteroidales; family Paludibacteraceae; genus Paludibacter. The sequence continues at coordinate 2,575 of CAIYOZ010000202.1, forward strand.
TGGAGTAAAATTTCCTGGACTACCTATGCCGCTAAAGTTTCATCTATTGCCAAGGGGTTGGTTGAATTGGGAGTTGTTGAACATCAACGGGTGGCGCAGTTCTCACAAAACAAGGCTGAAAACCTGATGATTGATTTTGCATTGTATGCCAACCGGGCTGTCATGGTTCCACTCTATGCCACCTCCACAGTACCCCAGGTAGAATTCATTATCAATGACGCGGAAATAGAAATCATATTTGTGGGTGATCAGCATCAATATAACGTGGCCTTGGAAGTTCGGCAAAATTCAAACTTTCTGAGACAGATTATTGTTTTTGATAAAAAAGTGGTATTTGCGGATAATACTAACACCATGTATTTCGACGAATTCCTACAAATAGGTGAAAAGTCTAGCCGCCATTTTGAGGTGGAACACCGGCAGAATGAAGCCACTGAAAGCGATCTGGCCTGTATTTTATATACCTCCGGTACCACGGGAAATCCAAAAGGAGTCATGTTGCCTCATTCATGTTTCAACGAGGCCATGAGAATCCATACCTTGCGCCTGACTACTATTACTGAAAAGGATACCTCTATTGCATTTCTTCCATTGTCGCATGTCTTTGAACGTACCTGGTGCTATTATTGCATATTTAAGGGCGCTACCATTTACATCAACCAAAACCCAACTGAAATCCAGCAAACCATCAAGGATGTAAGACCTACACTGATGTGTGCTGTTCCCAGGTTTTGGGAAAAAGTGTATGCCGGTGTTCAGGACAATCTATCCAAATACTCCCCGCTCATGCTGGGTGTGGTCACCTGGGCAGTTGCTATTGGTAAAAAATACAATGTAAATCATCTCCGTATCGGGAAACAACCCGACATTTTCCTGCAACTTGAATACCGGATTGCTGACAAATTTGTTTTCTCTAAACTTAAGCATACGCTGGGAATTGAGAATGCCAATATGTTGCCTACTGCGGGTGCCCGTCTATCTGATGAAATAACCCTGTTTTTCAGGAGCATCGGTGTGCCAATCGTATATGGGTACGGGTTGACTGAAAGTACCGCTACAGTGACCTGTTTTGAGTACCAGGGATACGAGATCGGAACGGTTGGTTCCATCATCCCTGATCTTCAGGTGAAAATCGGTGAAGAAAATGAGATACTGCTAAAAGGGAAGACCATTTTTCCGGGTTATTATAACAATCCCGAAGCCAACAAACAGGCATTTACCGAAGATGGATGGTTTAAAACAGGTGATGCCGGATATCTGAAAGGTAACAGCATTGTGCTCACCGAACGGATAAAGGATTTATTTAAAACATCAAACGGAAAATATATTGCCCCACAGGAGATTGAAACGAAGCTGGGACTGGATAAATACATCGACTATGTAGCAGTTATTGGCGATGAAAGGAATTTTGTGACTGCTATTATTGTGCCTTCCCTTCCTGCAATTGAAGATTACGCCAAAAAGAATCACATTGCCTATGATCACATTGATGAGCTCTTGAAGTCGAAAGCAATCATGGACTTTATGAAAGTACGTATTGCAGAACAACAAAAAGGAATGGCAAATTACGAACTGATAAAGCGCTTCATTCTCATTAAAAAGAGTTTTGCCATTGACAGTGGTGAATTAACCAACACCTTAAAAATTCGTCGGGCTGTCATTATGCAAAAATACAAAATACAGATTGACGAAATGTACGCCCAATAACGGGTTAGTATAGGTGATCTAAAAATACGAACAATTTTTATGTTGAACAACATAAAATGACTACTTTTGTGCTGATATTTTTACATAAAACAATTTTACAAAACAAATTATTATGTTATCAGAAAAAATTGGAAACAATGCCGGCTTAATATGGACGGCCCTCGAAGGTGGTGAATTGAATGTAAAAGCCGTAAAGAAAACAACTAAACTAACGGAGAAAGACTTAAACCTGGCTTTAGGTTGGTTAGCACGTGAAGGCAAAATAAAATTCAATGAAGTGGAAGGCGAACATTTCATAAAGAAAGCATAAAGTTGAACCATTCCGTAGAAACATAAAAAGGCTGTCGCGATAAGTGACAGCCTTTTTTATGTTCGCTCGAATCTTTTAGTATCCGGTTCCGGTCAAGGTGACAACTTTTGGAGGGACTAATCCACCACCCGAAATGGTCAGCGTAGCAGTGTTATCCCCGACGGTAACTGGTGTATAAGTAATCGTAATAGTATATCCTCCGCTACCGTTCGCTGAATCACTTGTTACAATGGTAGTGGGTATGGTGAACAATGATGCATTAGTTCCTGAAACAACCAGGCTAAGGTTGCCCGCTAAATCTGTTGTTTGAATATTAATGCTTTTGGTATTCAATGTGTTCAATTTGGTAGCAGCAAATGCAAGGGTATTGTCGATTTTACCCACATAAATAATTGGTGAATTTGGGCCTAATGTAGCTGTACCAATTAGATTTAAGCTCGTAGGGGATAAACTGGTGTTTGTAATGCCAATCTGATCGGTTTGGCTGCCTGTCATTGTCGGGTTATAACGTACCTGCAGTGTTTTATTCACACTCCCGGAGGTAGGGGCAACGCTCAGGCTTTTGCTCCAGGTGATATCCGTGGAGAGTTTCATTTCGAAATTGACGCTGTTCTGCATATTCATCAAAAGATTCCCCGTTAAATTTGCTGCCGCAACCACGATGCTTTGGGTAGCTGAGGGTGTTCCCAGGGTGGTGGCAAAACTGGTGATTGATCCGGTGGCCATTAATTTGGGAGGCATAAAACCAAAGGTAATATTATTCGTAGTCGTTGTAATACCCGCCAGGGCACGGTTTATGTCAGTTCCTGTCCAAAGCGTCGGGGTAAATGTTCCTGTTGTAAAAGCTGTGTTAGGCGGTGTCGTTCCTACTCCGCTTGGGGGTATCAAATAAACCCGCATATGGCTGGCCAGGGTTTGTGTAGTCCCGGTATAGACGTTCGGCACATTGTTATCCCAGGCAGTCTGATTGTAATCGATGTGCCAGATGCACATACCTTCAGCCGGTAAATAAGTATCCCAGCCTGTCTTTTGACGGTATTCCAACATGAAAAACTCATTGGGGCTTGGACTGCTGCCATTCAGGTTATGGGTGGTTGCCGACAGCAGGAATGCCTGGTTCAATGTGTTAGCAGGAGCTACCGTAGCTTGTGATATCGGGTTTAGTGTCAGGTTTGCGGAGGCACTTTCCTGTTGTGGAGTCAGGTAACCCAGGAAAAACCTGTCGTATACCGAATAAGTGGGAGGTGTTCGGCCCTGGTTGTTGTAATTCCCGTAGTCCATAATGCTCCATGAACTTAGAGTTAGCTTTGTACCATCGGAAGTATCATAATAATCGGGTAACCCCAGCACATGTCCGAACTCATGGCAAAAAGTACCTACCCCGCACATGTTACTGCCTGAGCTTGTCCGAAGTTCGGAGGTACAGGCATAATCCATAACCCGTTTCCCGTTAAAAGTCACTGAGGCTACCGTTCCTGTATAATTGAAAGACGATGGGAACAATGATTGTGGATAGACTCCCCATCGATGAGGCCATATGGTGTAGGTGGGACCTCCTTCGGCTTCATTGTAGCCGGCATAATATACAAATACATTATCCACTACTCCGTTGTTATCCACGTCATATTTTGAAAAGTCCACTCCTGCATTGAAAGCCTGGGTACAAGCATCCACGATCATCTGTGCCGGAAGGCTGTCATTGCCCGAGGAATCATTGCCACCGTAATAAGCCATTGGATGAGGCAGGTTTACAGGACCCACCACATCGAAGGTGGGTGTGAACTTCGCGTAGGTGCTTGCCATGAAATAATCACGTGCCGATCCCGTTCCGCTATTTGTACTGTAGCCCGCCTGATTCAGTAAATTGGTAAATGCTGTTTGCGGGGTAGGGGTCACAAAACTTTTGTCAGTGAAGTTCACCAGGATAACCAATGCTTTTACGGTACCCACAAATGGATTGGCAGGTTGTGTTGCCATGGGTGCCTGAAGGGCTTTTGTTTTTAGTGGTGCCGGTTGAACGTTTTGGATCTTTTGGATCACTGCACTCTTGTCCAGCGTCTTTAGAAACTGACTTTCTGCCGCTGTTCTTTTCGAAATATCCCGGGCTATTATGTTACTTTCCACGATATCACCCGCTGCGTTTGTAGTGGCGTAGGTGAAGAATCCCTTCCTGTTTTCTTTCAATACATACCCGTCTTCAGAGGTCCTGGAATGATGAAACTCATCGCCATGCAGTAACACTGTCAGCGTGGATCCATCGGGTAGTGTCGTGGTGATAGGAAGTGGGTATGCTTTTACGGCAAAAGCATGTTGCCATACTGATTGACTCATAAATATGAGCAACACCAGAATTATTTTTTTATTCATCTCCGAAGGGTTATAATGTTGGAAAAGCAAGTGTATAACCAGTCAAATGTACATATAGTTTTATAATTATGTTTTTTCTATAAAGATATTTCTGATTTCTAAAATTTAAATGACATTTTTTCAGTATCTACCCGTTCTGACAGGGAGATACCTCCTGCTTTCTATTTGATTGAATATTAGAAAATTTTCATTAAGCTTGCATAAATTACAAATTCGAATGAAACAAAATCTGTCTGATTGTCATTATTAAGTTGACTTTTTCAAGTCGGAATGTCATTACCCGGGATATGGTATTTTATTTGTATGTTAGTTCTGAGTATTAAACAAGTACGTCTAACTTAAAAAATGGAGGATTACACTATGTCACTCGTTCAAATTCAAAAACCAATGCCTTCTTTGTTTGACCGTTTTTTTGAAGGCGATCTTTTCGATTGGTCAAACCGTAATTTTTCACTCACCAATACGACCCTGCCGTCGGTGAATGTCAAGGAAAATCCCAATGAATTTAATGTTGAAGTTGCTGCACCCGGATTTGATAAAGGGGACTTCAGGCTGGAATTGAATCATGATATTCTAACCATTTCATCCGAAAAGAATATCGAGAACGAAACCAAGGAAGATGAACACTTCAGCAAACGTGAATTCAGCTACCAGTCGTTCACCCGTTCATTTACGTTGCCCAATACCGTGGACGGCGAACGGATTGATGCCACGTATGAAAATGGTATTCTGCGGATACAAATCCCTAAACGGGAAGAAGCCAAGCCAAAACCTTCGCGGATGATTGAAATCAAATAAACATTTTAATATGTTTATGAGTTATAAAGGAAGCCGAAAAATCTGCTTCCTTTTTTCTGCTCTTATTTTCCAACCCGAACCTTAAAGCGTACGAAGTACCTTTAAGCGTTTTC
>CAIYOZ010000203.1 GCA_903927945.1 uncultured Bacteroidales bacterium
AACTTTCCAAACTCTTCAAACTCTTCAACCAATTTATCACTTATCGTTAATCACTAATCGTTAATCGTTATCTTAACTGCTTCTCGCCTTCTTAATCAATATATTTTTTAATATCAGAATCATATATCGTGAATCAGTTACCAAAACACCTTTCTGTTCACATGCCAGGAGATAATTCATTTCCGATTCCTGTATTTCCTCCAGGGTACGTGGCATATCAGCATAGAAAGGGGGCAAGAGTCCCGGTTTGAATTTAATCCTCTTTTCCTGCAATTCTTTGCTATAAAGGCTAAAATAATGTGGACTGAGCGGACGAACCCCCACTAGTTTCATTTCACCGTTGAGCAGGTTGAAGATCATCGGTAATTCATCCAACCAGTATTTCCGCATAAATCCACCGGTGGTGGTAACCCGTGTATCCTTATTGAACTTGCCACCATCTTTTAAACTATTGCGTTCGTGGATATAACTCTGCAGGTATTCAGAATATGGGTGCATGGTCCGCATCTTATAGACTTCAAAGGGTTTGCCGTTCTTTCCATATCTACGTAGGCGTATCAGGGGACCATAAATTCTTTTTTGCGTAAGTTCCGGTTGATGTTCCCGCTGGGCAAGGATATAGGTAAGTTGTCCGATTTTCTTTTCCTGAACCACTTTAAATCCAAAGCAATATAACCTGCCCAGCACCTCTGTCTTTGAGAAAATCCGGTTATTCCCTTTACTCATCAAGTAATAGAGACCACGTGTAATGAATATTTTAGGCATTACCCGTTTATAGAGGTAGTCAAAGGTATAAAACACGTAATTCAACCCTTTGGGATTGTTCTTTAAAATACGCATCTTTCGAGTACTCTTCGATTCAAAGCAGCAGATAAACCTGCCATTATCTGGTAATTTCTCATTGACTATCGAAAATTTCCGGTTTACACCTCTCATATTATTCAATTTTTCAAGTTGGATAATCGTCGAAAACTGATAATTCGGAATCATTTGAAGATTTTCAGGTCTGGTTGAAACATACACCAACGTATTTCCACTGGAAAGGTCAACATTCTGTTCCAGAAATTTGAGCACATATTCACTGGAATGAGCACGAATCGTGGTACTTAATTGACGTCGGTTTCTTTCATCGAGTGGTTTTGCGGGTTTCACCCGGGCATTTACCCTTTTCTCAATAGGTTTCAGAGGAATGTCATTGTATTCTACTGCCATTTTATAAGCGTAATAAAGCGTCAGATACAGATAATTGACAATGAACACACCGGAAGTGATAGTTAGCAACACAAATCCCGAATAATTCTTGAAAAATAAATGGATAATCAACATAAAAAGAATAAAAACAACTACTGCCACATAGAATAAATTTAAGGTGGTCTTGAAATACAGTTGTTTTTTTAGAGGCTTATAACGTTGCAAAAGATAGGAACTAAATATCCATATCAACGAAAAACAAAGCGAGGGTAAGGAGTATTTATCAAAAGGGGTATGTGTAGTGAGGGGAAACCAATCCAGTACTACATAGAAGCTGAGCAACAGCAGTAGTGCATCGATTATAAAGTAAAGTCGGGAAGGTTTGTAGAATATACTCATGTCAGAAATAAAGTTTTGCAAATATAGCATGAATTAAAGAATTTTGCATAGCTTTCAGACAGATTTACATAGTTAAAGTTTAAAGCAGGTAGTTTATAGTCGATAGTGGGTAGTTGGTAGTTGGTAGTTTATAGTTTATAGTTTATAGTAGGTAGAATACAACGTTTACTCCTTACGGAGATCGATATCAATAACAAAACTTCAAACAATTAATTTATTCTCTGTACAATTACATATTCCGGTGTATACCCGTTCACGTTTTCCGGTGATGTCCGTTCACTGTTTGTTCAAAAACGATTAGGCAGATGTAAAATTAATACTTTTTCCTTAG
>CAIYOZ010000204.1 GCA_903927945.1 uncultured Bacteroidales bacterium
AGGAATTAACGGGTAAACCGTATCTGCAAATTAAGTTTTATATAGTATTTATCCCCGTCTTTATAAACTGAACCAAAAGCATGCCTGTGGGTTGCAGGAGTTTCAAATCGTGTATTTTTATATAAGTATTCTCTGAATTGGTCTTGATTGTAAATGTGATAACAAACTATCTCGCCGTCTTCTCTTACAATAAGATATCCGCCATGCGCTTCAAGTAACCCGTCCCATTTAGTACTTGGCATCATCCCAAGTGCAGAATACATTAACAGGTTCTTAATTTTGAACTCATAAAAGCCCTTTTCAACCGCATCGCCTGATTTATTTTTTTCGTCTTCATAAGTCTTTGTAACCTCTGCGACGGTACCCGAAGTTAAACCTGAATAATAAATTACTAACATATCCGCCAATATACTTGGCATGTAGCTGTCTATTTTCATGAGATTAGACTTAAAAGTATCGTTACTCATGCCCACGTATTTTAGAGAGGAGCCACCTAAAATTAGACCGCTTAACCTATCCCTCACTTTGGAATGAGTATCAATATCGTTCAATCTCTCAATGTCGGGTATTGGATTAACAATTTCATAAATAAAGTTAGTTGCTCCCGAAGCATTTAGTAAAGTAGGTGAAGCACCGAGTTCGGATTTAATACTAAAACCGATTTCAGGTTCAATACCCGTATTTCTATCGTGTATAACTAAAAAGATGTCTGCCTTGTTTGAACACTTAGCAGTAATGTTTTTCCTTTCAAGTTTTTCAAACAAAGCGCCCGCCAAATCTATTGAAAAAGTGCCTGTCCCTGCTTCTTTTATGGCCTTCAAAATATCAGGCAAACACTTTCTTACCGCATCACGTTCTATAGAATGAAAAGAATTGGTTCGTGGATTGTAAATCAGTATGCTTGCAGTATCTTTCGTCAGGTCATAGTGTACTTCGTTAGCTGTATTTTTAGCGCTTATAACTCTCAATACGGGATAAAAGATATTTTCTAGGATTTGCAAATTTGCATCTGCCGAATAAAGTTTCTGTTCAGCGAGAACTTTTAATAAAGTGTAAAACTCACTCCATTCACCTTTATTTCCTGTTAAATCATTTGGCATATGTATTAAGAGCCTCAACGACCTTTTCCGCAGTGGCCTGTATGGCGTTCACTGCAACACTATTACCTAACTGTTTCATGGCTTGGGTATTAGATACCGGGAATTCAAAATCTTCAGGAAACCCCATTAGCCTTTTTGCTTCGTCCACAGTAATTCTATGTACTTTACCGTCTACCAAATAAGTATCCCAATTCCTGCGGTCATTCAACCCCGAACCTTTACCACCAACTCTTAAAGTATACCCGACTTTCTTTTCGCATTGCCCACCAAATATGTCTGACATTGTTTTGGTAAGTGGAATTGGTTGAGGAAATTCAAAGGGAATGGTTTTATCTCTAAAGCCAACCATAAATAATCTTGGTCTGTGCGTAGGTAAGCCAAAATCAGAAGCCTTAACTATTTTATAGTGGAAAGAGTATCCAAGGTCTTCTATAACACCTCGCATTGTTTCAAATGTTTTTCCGCCGTCATGAGCTAATAAATTGCGAACGTTCTCAATAAAAAAAGCTTTTGGTTGTTTAACTTTTAAGATATTTGCGATGTTAAAAAATAGAGTTCCACGGGTCTCATTAAAACCTAACTTCTTGCCTACCTGACTAAAAGGTTGGCAAGGAAACCCACCCGTCAAAATATCAAAATCGGGAATGTCATCGG
>CAIYOZ010000205.1 GCA_903927945.1 uncultured Bacteroidales bacterium
CTTTACAGAGATGCCAAACAACACTGTGGTTTGACTAACTGTCAAGCAAGAAGTGAAAACAAACTTCATTTTCATTTTAATGCTGCTTTGACCGCTGTCAATATAGCTAAAATTGAATGGTTAAATACTAAAACTTCTAATGATGAATCATTTTCTATGTTGAACTATAAAATAATGTATAACAACGAGTTGCTTTTAAATGCATTTATTCAAAGGTTCGCAATCAATGCGAACACTATCAAAAATAAACAAATCATCTCTGAACTGAGGAACTATGGCAAAATTGCCGCTTAGTTTGGAGAATTTTATAACGAACCATTGTTATTTAATGACTTTAATAAAATAAAAACAGTGCATTGTTTGTGTTGAATTTAACAAACAATGAACCATCCCGATCGTACTTTGACCCTGCTATGCCTGGCTACATCCGGATTATTAAACCCTACTTTACATCCTACTTCTTATTCCATTATTTGCCAATGTCCACTTTTTGTTGAGCCAACTCTTTGTATTCTGCCTTTTGTCTTTAATTGGTTCAAATTATACTCTACCCCTCTCCGGCTCAGATTAGTAGCTTTAATAATATCATTTGCTGTAGTTTTAGAATTCATTTTAATTAGTCGCAGAATAGTTTCTTCCACAGTTTCTTCCACAGTTTCTTCCACAGTTTCTTCCACAGTTACATTCTTAGGATAAAACTCTATCTGCAAACCACCAAATGTTGTATCGAATAACGGTTCGGGCAAACCTGCCAGTACGCAATGCTTAATGATTTTTTCAATCCCTCGTCCCCACGATTCTATCATTCCGGCACGGAAAAAGACATTGGCTACATCCGGATTATTAGGATGTGATGGATGAGTTGCCAATAAATTAGCCACCGACCAGTCACGAGGTAATTGGCCATCGTTCCATATCCGTATTTTATCCTCAAACACTTTAATCTGAATGGGTATTCCACCGCTGTAATCTTTATGGGCAATAGCATTTAGTACGGCTTCCCGCAAGGCAATTTCAGGATATGGAAAAGTTTCCGTGCGTTGAATGCCATCATAATCTATGTAGGCTTTCATGTATTTGGTTTGTAACAAATCCATTGTTTTGTCCACTTGTCCAATAATATTACCGTGTACCTCATCTTGATACAAAAGATCTGCTTCATTTTCGAAAAATCCTATTTTCACATAAGCACCTGTAAAGAATTTTTCCGGTCGGGCATAAAACAAAAGCACAGCAGCACGTTTCAGCTGCCCATTGTCTGTCAAATTCAGATGGTCGAGCAACAAATGGCTGGATTCCATGAGTGTTTCTTCTTCCATCCTTTTGGAACGCGCAGCCTTTTTTCGGAATAGGTCAAATGCAGCATCTTCGAGTTCTGTTTCCTGTAAATTGGGAAGTGGAATACTATCCCAATGTTTGCCTGTTTTTTGCAATATGAATTGATTCAACGCATTGCCTTTGAGTTCTTGTTTGGTACTTCCGCTGCGATAATGGTATTGACCTTTGTAGTTAATGGGATAAGGGTAGGGCTCAACCACTATTTCGAGAAAATACTTGCCATCCTCTTCAAGTATATTCACGTCCACCATGATACCCAATACATCACGGACTTTATTAGGAATTTCCTTCGAAAGTAGCTTTACATTGGCTAATGTATTTACTACTTCCCCTTTATCATTCTTGCCAATATACAATACACCACCCTGCGCATTTGCAAAACCGCAAATCCACTTGATGTATTCATCTCTCCAGAATTCTTTCCATTCCGTATTTTGATTTTCTACATTCATTTTTCTGCATTAATTGATAATTTTTATTCCTCCCCATCAGTCAATTCCAGCGTTTTTATGGTCTATATAGCATTATGGACAATCCTATTAATTGAACCATAGATATTTACGGTATTAAGGAAAGTAGAATTTGTTATGATCTCCCCGACCCACCGAATATATACAAACCTCTGTAAATATACGAATGGTTCCGCCTGATTGTTTGGATTTGCAATCTATTTACCAGTCATTCTCGCCTCAAATGTACGAACACTTTTTAACCCCTCCAACATTTTATATAATTATTTTAAACAACTGTAAAAGTATAATGTATCCTGTGTTCAACTTGGTTATATCCTCTTTTAGTTCATAATTTCATGGAAATTTATTATTTAATTGCTTTTTTGTGAAATTCAGTAAAACCTATATCCTGTTCCGAAAGGATTAGTTACTACTGCTTTGTTTGCCATATCCCCAATCTTATTCCAGCTTTATTTTTTAATGAAACAACACAGAACTGACACATAAATAATACAGAGATAATACAGTCTTATTATTTACTGTATTATCACTGTATCATCACTGTTTTATTACTGTATTATCACTGTATTATCTCACCATCGGATATGAATGGAAAGTGTCTACTATAAGAGACTACAGCGGCGGAAAAGTGATTTGTCCAAAAAAGGAAAATAAAGGATCAGAAAAGGGTTGATTCGAAAGACAAAAGAATAGGAATATTGAAAGTAGGGTAGGAGATGAATTCAAGAAAAATGAAGGGTTAAACATGGAGTCTTATGATCCGATGATTTTACAAATCAGATCTTATCTTTCATATCGATATCCACCTTTATTTCCTTGCTGTCCCTGATAAGGGTCAGATGCATGGGGTGGGGGGAGGGAGTTTCAAATATCTTCCTGATTTCATTCAGGGTCATTTCGAAGGCTTTGGTACCGTTCACTTCCTGAATCTGATCCCCTTTCAGAACACCGGCACGGGCAGCGGGGGAATTGGTCCAGACATCCAGCACTTCGGAGAGGTTCACAAAGGGGGTGATTTGAATAATTTCTATTCCGGCGATGTTGTATGAATAACGATTCCTGAAACTGGCATTGGGCTTGAAGTAAATTCTCTTCTGGGAGTTGTCGATGATGTAGTTGAAGCGGCTCAACAACTGGCTTCCGATGGTACCATCCCTTTTGGAAACAGCCATGATGCCACTAATGGTCACTGAATCGGGGAAAGAGACAATGGGATTGTTCAGGCAGAAATCGCCTACGCAGAGTTGGGGGATGCGACCGTATTTGCCGGTTATGATGCCATTAAACCCTTGTCCGATGGTACCCTGAATCCATTTAGCAGGAATTTGAACCGATCCTTTCCCCGAAGATTGGAACCAGGCGTTGAGTTCGGCGCCGGTATCGATGAGCATTTTCACCTTTTTTTGGGAGCTGTCGGGTTCAATGACCGATAGTTCAATAAACATTTTTTGAGCTTCAATGGTCATCGGCAAGCTTCCGTATCCCTTGGGGGTGGTCAGCGAGTTGGGTTCATAGAAACTGATCCGTTTGCGGGTATAGTCGATTTCGACGGCATAGTCCCTGAAAAAATCAGAGCCCAATAGTCCGTTTATTTTGGTACCGGTGTGTTTCGAGAGGTTGAACACGTCATTTTGCAGGACGTACACGGTTCGGTTCTGAAGTTTTAATTTGCCAATGTGCAACGTATTCGAATTGCTGGCATAGGCTTGCAGATGTTCGCCACTACCCAATCCCATCAGTTCCTTGACATCGGAGTAATTCAGAGAAATGCGGTCCCCGGACACTAATTCAGTAATAATGGTATTGCGAATTCCGGAATCCAGGATCAAATTCAGCACGGAAGAGTCATTGATTTTGGCTTTTACAATGACGTAAGTTCCTACCACTTCGAAAGGAATGGAAGTGATTCTTTTAGGCTTGTCGGCAGCATAAATGCCGGTCAGAAGCATGAGGAAGAAAACAATCAGGCAGGCTCTTCGCATAAAGATTCTGTGATTATGAGTATAGATATCTGTTTTATTGCCTACTTTCAGATGATTGGCGGAGCGTTACCTCTGTGATTTTTGAAATAAACAGCTCAACCAAGTAAGGTTTCACTAAGGTTAATACTCATCAAAGATACATTAAAAAATAAAATTTTAAGCGTTTACTCCTCTTTTCTTTAAAAAAATGTAACACTCCGTCGCAACAATATGTTTGCACCCTGATATTTTTGTGACTTAAGTAAAAGGATAAATTTAATGTCTCATTTCATGAATGCCACGGTCAGTAGAAAAAATCAATATAATACACATAGTCCACATAGATACATAGTTCCACATAGATTTAATCTTTTAGAAAGAATCCTGATTATTATATCGAAGACATAGAACAATATAGATGGGTAATAGTAAAATAATAATCAGAATCAGGATGCTAAGTTAAACTATGTTTTCTATGTTTTATTCTATTAAACTATGTGTTTCTATGTATTCTTGCTATGTGTTTCTATGTGTTTTGAATTAAGACATTATATTGTTCCAAGTACTTATGTCGTTCTATTATTTCCCATTACTGGATTTTTGAATCATCGGATGATTTTTATATCCTGTGTTGCAGTTTAAACCAATCGATTGCTTCTTTTATGGCCACTTTCAAGTCAGGCTCCGGCAGATTCAATTCTTTTGTTGCCTTTGCAGCACTGTAATATTCGCGTATCAACAATTGCTCTGTATTCATGGTGCACAATTCAGTATGGATACCGAGTTTACGAAGTTGATCACCTAATATCCCCAAACACTTCAATATAAAATCAGGGAGTTCAACAATCGTTTGCCTGTAATTCGCCACCTTTTTCTGCAAGGTGTAAAATTCTTTGAACGACAGGTTAACACCCGAAGCCAGGTACCGTTCCCCATTCCGTCCCAGGATTAATGCATTGCACGCCACTTCAGCCACTGCCGATGCGGAAACAAAATTCTTACCTCCCCGGGGCACAAACATGACTTTCCGCCGATAACCCATTAACAGCAATTTACCCGAACTTGGCTTGGTATCGAAAGGCCCGATCATGAAAGTGGGATTAATGATGATTGTATGCTGACCGTTCTTCCGGGAGTTATCCACTATTAATCGCTCCGCTTCCATTTTGCTTTGTGCATAGAATGATTCTGAAAATGGGTACTGTATTAAAAAACGTTCGTCGGCAAGTTGTTGTTCATTTCCATAGCCCATGGTGTTGGCCGAACTAATGTAGACCAGGTTTTTAATATTCTGCTCACGGAGAACTTTTAGGACTGTGACGACTCCTGCGACATTGATAATCCGGTAATCTTCATAGTTCAGCAAGCGGGTATCGGTAACAGCAGCAATGTGAATAATGGCCTCACAACCTTCAGCAGCACGGGTTAAAGCGGCATGATCGGTAAACTTGCCTTCGAACAGGGTGACTTTGTTTACATCGAAATGGATTTGTTTGGTACTTCTGACAATGATGTGAACCGTGTGATTCCGTTTCAACAGTTCCATCACCACATGATGCCCCAATAACCCATTTGCACCGGTAACTAAAACTTTCATTTTTTAGTTTATAATTATTAATTCAACAAAAGTAACAAAAGTTTTATGCAATTAAATCTTCACAGGAAATAAGAATCATGTTAATATTCTGTATATTTGCAACCAAATTTAATTATTCCCCTACCAAATGGAGACAAAAGTAGTATTGATTACCGGTGCAAGCGCCGGCATTGGACTAGCTGCAGCAGTACAATTAATGAACAAAGGAGTGAAGGTTTACGCAGCATCCCGACGTGGAGGGATGGCTCAAAAAGCTGCTGAGGGACCGGGTGAGTTAATCCATGTGAAGATGGATGTGAACAACGAAGCGGAGATATCCTCGGTATTGCATCAGATACTCAAAGAAAGCAACCACCTGGATGCCCTGATTTGCAATGCCGGGAATGGTATTGCAGGATCTGTGGAAGACACTTCGACCGAAGAAGTACGTTACCAGATGGAGACCAATTTTTTTGGAGCCGTGAAAACGATTAATATCTGCCTGCCTGTATTCCGTTCGCAGGGGTATGGAAAAATTATTGCTACTTCGTCGGTAGCTGCCATTGTACCGATACCATTCCAGGCCTTTTATTCTGCCGGAAAATCGGCATTGCTGATATACATGCAAGCCCTTGCTCTGGAGGTAAAACCATTCGGGATACAATGTTGCTGCGTATTGCCGGGGGATACAAAAACCGATTTCACCTCAGCCCGAAAATATACCGAGAAATCACAATTACCTGATTCGGTGTATGCCAAGACGATGAAGACCTCGGTGGGAAAGATGGAAAAGGAAGAACAGAATGGAATGGATGCCAACGAGGTGGCTTCACAAATGGTGAAACAAGTCATGAAAAAATGCATGAAAGTCACCGTGGTTCCCGGGTTCCAGTATAAAGCTATTTGTTTTTTGTTTCCTCGCCTGCCTGCCCGCGTAAGACTGTGGGTAGTGGGAATGTTGTATGCCTGAAAGAAAATAAGAATCTATATATCCTCAACAAGAGCGAAGCGGTTGTCTTCGCTCTTGTTGTATAGTAAAATCACTCACCCCAAGCCCCTAAAGGGGATGTTAAGACCTTTATTTTGAGATGTCTGAGCTTATGATTGAACTGTCCCAAGCCTTAAAACAGATAACCACAGTCTCCTAATACAATATCTTATAAAATGCCAGTGAATCACATAATTTCATTCTTCACATCACCTTCAGGGGCCAGGGGTAATAACCTATCAACAACCTGTTGAAAACTATTTGAAAACAAGTGATAGAAATATTACAACTTAATTTGGAAATGTGAAAACCTGGTTCCTATATCGAAAGGTTTGATACTACAAAATTAGTTAGCACATTTTTTGTAGCAATCTTTTAACCTGTTTTATCAGGTTATGAGTTATGGTTTTTAAAAAACTTTCTAACTTTGCA
>CAIYOZ010000206.1 GCA_903927945.1 uncultured Bacteroidales bacterium
CCATAACCATAGTAAGGATACCCATTTCCATAATATCCACCAAGTCCGCAGTATCCAAAACCCCCGTAACTCCCGTAAAAGTTGTCAAATCCCCATGGGTAATCAAACCAATTCCCATAGGGAGAAAATGGAGAATAAAAATTATTATACCCAAAACCCCAGTTTCCATAGCTATAAGGGCTGTAAGTATAATTCCACCAGGCAGGATTTGTCCATGTTGGGGTTACATAAGCATACATGTCGTCAATGTAGACATTCCAATCATAATCATTCAGGAAATAAATGTCATTATAACGTGGATCAGCAATATTGATTTCATATCGTGGATTGTGGAAGCGTCTTATGCGTTCTGCATATTCCATGTCACTTGCTGTTCCTTTAAAACCATTTAAATAGTAACCTTGTTCCGGATTATTTTCAGTATTGTCATTTGCTTCACCAACCACATAAATAGTATCATGTCCAGAATTATTGGCAGATATTATATTTCTACGATTTTCATTTGCACTGCCAACTACGTACACGGTATCGTGTGTGTTTTGAGTGTTTGGTGTTTCCTGATCTAAAAAAACGATTTCCTTAGCTCCATTTTTGTATTTTGGAGTTTTTTTCGTGTTCTGTTTATTATTATTCGATGGAGACGAAATGTGAGTCTTAACATCACTCGGTTTTACATAAATATCGTCTGTGTATGATCCTTTTGTTTGACTCATACCCAATAAAGGTACAAGTATTGAAATAATTGTGATAAAAGTAGATCGTTTCATAATAATATCTCCTATTTTTAGTCAGTGTAAGCCGTAATATTCTATTTGTTATTTAACAAGAATCATGCCAATGAACCTTGTTTGAAAGACGTTCCAAGATATTTATGAATCAATTGAATTATCTAAAAAAATGCCTACTTTTGTATTCTGCTTTCATTAGTAGATAATTTCTGATTCGAAATATTTAATAAAGAGTATCAATTTCTTTTAATTAAAAAGGTTCTAAATCAATAGTCATTCAATATTAGTTACTTATATGAATTATCTTGAAATAAATTTTATTATTCTTCCCTTTGAAGAATATATCTCAGACGTTTTAGCTTCCGAGTTAGGTGAGATCGGCTTCAATAGTTTTGTCTCTACCGAAGTAGGTTTGGCTGCTTATATTCTTGAATCTGATTTCAATGAGGATAAACTCAAAAATTTGGTATCCGATTTTCCATTTGAAGCTTCAATAGACTACAAAGTTACACAAATAGAATCAAAAAACTGGAATGAAGAGTGGGAAAAGAATTATTTCGAGCCAATTGTAATTGGAAATGAATGTGTCATACACAGTTCTTTTCATAAGAATGTTCCAAAAGCAAAATACGATATTGTCATTGATCCTAAGATGGCATTCGGGACTGGCCATCATGAAACCACTAGTCTTGTAATTGGTCGGTTGCTGGAAATGGATTTAAAAGGGAAGACCTTGCTGGATATGGGATGTGGAACTGCAGTATTGGCAATTCTGGCAGCTATGAGGGGAGCTAAAGACATCGTGGCCATTGATATTGATACGTGGTGTACCGAGAATTCAATTGAAAACCTTAAAATCAATAATATTCAGGATGTGAATGTTCAATTAGGGGGTGCGGAATTACTTGCCGGATTACATTTTGATATTATACTCGCCAATATTAACCGTAATATCTTATTGGCTGACATGGAGCAATACGCTGCCTGTTTATCGGCAGGCGGCGAATTATATATGAGTGGATTTTACATTCAGGATATTCCATTGATTGAAGCTGAAGCTAACCGGCTTGGATTAAAACTAATTGATTATCGAGAAAAAAATAATTGGGTAGCTGTTAAAACAGTCAAGTATTGATAGATCTCTTTATACTCATAAAACTATTCAAATTAAAAACGCTGCAAACTTTATAGTTCGTAGCGTTTTTGTTTTTCTATTTTCTTTTTTTACCTCTTTCTGCCTGACTTAAACTAATCAACCAATTAACTAGTCAACCAATCAACTTAATTTTTGAATCAATTTCATGCCAGTCTGGATAGCTTTTTCATTCATGGGAATCAAATGATGATGACGATCGGGCAAAGATTTTTTCAATCCTTTAAGTACATTTTCAACCTGAACAATGGGGCGTACTTTTAATAATCCGCCTAAAATGATCATATTCATTGTTTTTGATTCATTATTTGCATACGCATATTCAGTGGCATCAATCCGGTAAATATTGATATCTGTACGGGTCGGAAATCTTTTGAATCCATTACCATCGAATATTAAGGTTCCGCCGGGTTTAACTTTGCTTTCAAATCTGTCAAGCGAAGGTTGATTTAATACAATGGCAGTATCGTAAGAATTTAATACAGGTGAACTAATACGTTCATCACTCAAAATCACGGTGACATTGGCTGTTCCACCACGTTGTTCCGGTCCGTATGATGGCATCCAACTTACTTCCTGACCTTGCATTAATCCGGAATAAGCTAAAATCTTTCCCATCGACAACACTCCTTGTCCACCAAATCCGGCTATAATTATTTCTTCTTTCATTCTATTTATATAATAGTAAATCGTAAATGAATTAATGGTAAATCTTTATAGGTCTTTCAAATCACCAAGTGGATAGGCTGGAAACATATTTTCAACCATCCAGTCATTCGATGCTTCAGGTGTTAATTTCCAACCGGAATTACAGGTTGAAACAACTTCTACCACAGAAGTACCTTTATTCATCATCGAATTTTCAAAAGCTTTTCGAATGGCTTTTTTAGTTTTTCGAACCGAACCCACTGTATGTACACTTTGACGGGTTACATAACAGGTTCCATCCAGTTGAGCCAACAATTTGGTGATATCCAGTGGATTTCCATTCAATGGAACTGTACGTCCATTTGGTGAAGTGGAGGATTTCATTCCCACTAATGTCGTGGGAGCCATTTGACCACCTGTCATTCCATAGATTCCGTTATTTATAAAAATAATGGCTATGTTCTCACCCCGGTTTGCTGCATGAATTGTTTCAGCAGTACCAATGGCTGCCAAATCACCATCTCCCTGATAGGTAAATACCAGGCGATCGGGAAGTAAACGTTTGACTGCTGTAGCTAAAGCCGGTGCACGTCCATGGGCGGCCTGTTGCCAGTCAATATCCAGGTATTTATAAGCAAATACGGCGCAACCAACTGGTGCAATTCCTATTGTCTTTTCCTGAAAATCCATCTCTTCAATGATCTCAGCGATCAGTTTATGTACCACTCCATGACTACAACCCGGGCAGTAATGCATCGGGGTGTCGTTCATGACTTTCGGTTTCTCATAAACTAAGTTTGCGGGGTTAATTATTTCGTTTACTGTCATAATTCTTAATTTATTACCAATTGTTGTTTCACAATTTTATCTTTCAATGCTTTTAATACTTCATCCGGCGATGGTACGATACCTCCCATACGGCCGTAAAATTCTACCGGTACCCGACCATTTACTGCTAACCTGACATCTTCAACCATCTGACCGGCACTCATTTCTACCGTAAGCATTCCTTTAACCTTATTGGCATGGTTGCTTATGGCAACTGTTGGGAATGGGAAAAGAGTGATTGGACGCAACATACCTGCCTTTATCCCTTCTGCTCTTGCCATTTCAACAGCTTTTTGACATACCCTTGCACTGGTACCAAAGGCGACAATCAGATATTCGGCATCGTCACATGAAAACTCTTCATACAGTACTTCGTTTTCTTCAATTTTATGGTATTTTGCTTGTAAACGGATGTTGATGGTCTCCATTTCTTCGGCTTCCAGGGAAAGTGAAGTAATTACATTTGGTTTCCGGCTTTTTGGTTTCCCTAAAGTCGCCCAAGGACATTTTTCACGAATTTCTTCTTCAATCATTCGTGGTTGAAAGGGTGGAAGGATTACTTTTTCCATCATTTGACCAATAACACCATCCGCCAGAATTAATACAGGTGTGAGATATTTAAAAGCTAAATCGAAAGCCATTACGGTATGATCTGCCATTTCCTGTACTGAAGCCGGCGCAAGGGTGATTAGTTTATAATCCCCGTGTCCTCCACCTTTAACCGATTGGAAATAATCAGCCTGACTGGGTTGAATGGTTCCTAATCCGGGACCTCCACGCATCACATTGACGATGACACAAGGCAATTCAGCACACGCAATATAAGAGATTCCTTCCTGCATCAAACTAACCCCGGGACTCGAAGAACTGGTCATTGATTTCTTGCCACAACCGGCACCACCATACACCATATTAATGGATGCTGTTTCACTTTCAGCCTGTAGTACCACCATTCCGGTTGTATTCCAGGGTTCTAGTTCCATAAGGGTTTCCATTATTTCCGATTGAGGGGTAATAGGATATCCAAAATAACCATCACAACCACAACGAATGGCTGCATGTGCTATAGCTTCATTACCCTTCATGAGTCTTACTTCTTCTATATTCTTTTTCTTTGTATCGTTCATTTTTTGTTTCTGTGTTTAATTTGAAAGAAACTCTTTATTTTTACAGCCGTACTTTATACACGGTAATACAGGCATCCGGACAAACAAGGGCACATGCTGCACAACCTACACAAGAATCTGGAACCACCATGGTAGAGAAATTGTAACCTTTTGAATTTGCTTCAATTGAAAGTTCCAATACCTGCGAAGGACAGGCTACAACACATAAATTGCAACCTTTGCAACGCTCTATATTTACTACAACTGCTCCTTTTACTTTTGCCATTTTATTATGATTTAGAAATGCAACACAAAAGTAACAAAAATTTGAACAACGAAAGATTTTGACTAATCCTTTTATATTTTATTTGTGCTTCAACTACCCAATCTATGTTCAATCTCAATACTTTTAGTTACAATTATCTGTTTTATTTAAATTGTTATTTTAATCTTACCATTCTTTAAATGGAGATTTCGTTAAACTCGAATTGTAATAGCGACGATCACCGGTGACTTCATTTCCCAACCAATCTGGTTTCGAAAAACTTTCATTCTCCGAATCAAGTTCTATTTCTGCAATGGTTAACCCATTGTTCTCTCCATAAAATTCATCCACTTCAAAGATATGTTTGCCCACTGGTATTTCATAGCGTGTTTTATCTATGATTCCCGGTTCACAGAGCAGGATCAATTCTTCTGCTTCATGTAAAGGTATTTCTTTTTCCCATTCATAGCGTGTTAATCCGGAATCATTGCTTTTACCTTTAATCGTGATATACCCTTTATCAGCCTTTATTCGAATACGAACTGTCCTGCCGGTAGCCGATGACAGATAACCTTGCGTGATACGAAAGGAGTTGTTTGATAGTGATTTATACTCACCTTTGACTAAAAATTTTCTTTCAATTTCCTGAGGCATATTTTTATTTTACTTAAGGTAAATCACCATACGTTTACACTGAAACTTATAATATTATTCAAACTGAATTGATTCTACCGGTTACAAACTCCGGTATATGGACAATACAAGCATATTTTTGTATTTTCCGTTTGAACAAAGGGAATGTCTGGATTGAAAATCTCTTCCAGGCTATTGGTTAGGAATGTCCTGAACTCATTCTCATATTCTGCAAAATCAATTACCGCATTATTTATATTCCTGTCAGGTTTCTCATGCATGACAGTATCAAAA
>CAIYOZ010000207.1 GCA_903927945.1 uncultured Bacteroidales bacterium
ACTCCTGATATTTTCGCCGCCTTAGAAAGGCCAATCCACTGTGGATTGTGATGATTGATTACCTAGTTTTGTAAACGATCATCTGATACAGCTAAGTAACTTAGAAATGTAAACGAACTTATGATATATAACATCTAATCACTAAAAATGATTTGTTATGAAAACAATGAAAAAGAGTTTTTTGGAAATTGCCAGGGCAAGTTACAAGCCTAGGTTCCCTGTTGTTTTTGAAGGCGAGGTAACTATAAAAGAAGGCGATGCTACTGAGTCGGTATCGGATCGGAGTGAAATTAAAGAGATATTTCCAACTACCTATGGTATGCCTCTATTAACGTTGATACCCGGCGAAAAGAAAGAATCTGCTCCATTGAACGTGGGTGTTATCCTCTCCGGTGGTCAGGCTCCGGGAGGACACAACGTCATTAGTGGACTCTTTGATGGATTAAAAAGACTGAATCCGGAGAATAAACTCTATGGCTTCTTAGGAGGTCCCAGCGGATTAGTGGATCATCAATTTATGGAGCTTACGGCTAAGGTGGTTGATAATTATCGCAACACCGGAGGTTTCGATATCATAGGTTCAGGCCGTACTAAACTGGAAGAAGAATGGCAATTTATGAAGAGTGCGGATGGATGTAAAAAAATGAATATCAGTGCCCTGTTAATTATTGGAGGAGACGACTCGAATACCAATGCCTGTGTTTTAGCAGAATATTACCTTCAAAAAAACATACCTATCCAGGTGATCGGTTGCCCCAAAGCCATTGACGGCGACCTGAAAAACGAACTAATAGAAATACCATTTGGTTTTGACACAGCGTGTAAAGTCTATTCAGAACTGATTGGAAACATACAGCGTGATGCAAGTTCATCACGGAAATACTGGCATTTTATACGTTTGATGGGGCAATCAACGTCACACATTACCTTAGAATGCGCCTTGCAAAGCCATCCGAACATTTGTTTGATTTCAGAGGAAATAGAGGCTAAAAACATGACCCTGGATGACGTCATTGAATACATTGTCAAAATCATCGTATTTCGTTCGAATGAAGGTTTAGAGTATGGTACCGTTCTGATTCCGGAAGGGTTGTTTGAATTTATTCCGGTTATGAAAAGGTTGATTGCAGAATTGAATGAAATCGTGGCAGAAAACACTGATTTTACGGAATTGAATTCGGATGAAGAACGACGGGAATATGTAAAAGAGATGTTGCACCCTGAGAATTGCAAGGTATTCCGCAGTTTACCAAAAGGGATTGCCAATCAATTGATTCTCGACCGGGACCCACATGGAAACGTACAAGTATCACCCATTGAAACAGAAAAATTGTTGATAGAAATGGTAGGCAAGCGCTTGGCACAACTGAAAGCGGAAGGTACTTACAAAGGTAACTTTTCAGCTCTCCATCACTTTTTTGGATATGAAGGGCGCTGCGCAACACCTACGAATTTCGATGCCGATTATACGTATTCATTGGGGAAAACCGCCGCCATACTTATCGCTGAAGGAAAAACGGGTTACATAGCCACCATTGCCCATCTGACTAAACCGTCCTCCAACTGGGTAGCCGGAGGAATGCCTTTTACCAGGATGATGAACATGGAACAACGCAGTGGGCGAATGAAACCGGTCATCCGCAAAGCAATGGTTCGATTGGACGGCAAACCATTTAAGATGCTGGAACAATACCGGGAGAAATGGGCGTGTGATATGTCGGATTTTATTTATCCGGGACCTATTCAATACTTTGGTCCGACCGAAGTGTGTGATCAACCACCCAGGACGCTTTTATTGGAACACGAGGAAGAATTGACAGTTCCTCAATTGCTTGTTGATGAGTTGGTTTGACCCCCAAGCCCCCTAAAGGGGGTGTGAAGAGTTGGAATTTGAGTTTGTAAATACATACCATGTTACTGTTTCTTTGCTAAAAAAGTGAGGGTTTGACTTCAAGTCAGACTCTCCATGAATGTGTATCGTCCAGAAATTTGTTTACTTTGTTGTAAACCTATTTCAGGATTAGACATTCCTTACTTTCCTTACCTCTTACTACTTGCCTCTTACCTCTTATTCTACCTCTTGCTTCTTCCACCTAAAATGAGTAATTTAGCGATTCAATAATTAAATTCCCATAGTATGTCAGAGCGAATCAATATCTATCAAATGTATGTAAAAAACAATTGCAAGCTGGGTTTTTATGTCCGGAGTGAGAACTGGAGACCGGGACGTTTTGCCAGGGTAGTGGAAATACAGCGGGTAGAGGACGGAAAAATGATTGAAGGCGAACCCCCACTTTTCGGTGGCTTCAGGTACCCGGAGGGACACTCAAAGGAAGGAATCATAATGGGCCCAAGACTGGTAACTTTGGAGGCTGATTGGCTGGATGGTGGTTCCAGAGTAACAGATGGGGGTGGAAAATTCTCCTGGGAACAAGTGTATCCGGATGAAACAAAGTGAAATTAAACGATACAAAAAAAACAATACACATAGATCACATAGATACATAGGTCCACATTGTTTTTAATCTTTTGGAGTGTGATTCTGAATGTTATATCCGAAATAGAATCCTTTAGACAGATAACATTCTTGTTTTCTGTGTTTTTTAATACTACCTATGTGCTACTATGTGTTCTTGCTATGTGGTTCTATGTGTTTTGAATTAAGACACTATATTCTTCTACGTACTTAGCGGATTTTCGAACATTATTGATTTCGATTTAAGAATATGAAAGTAATTGAACAATTTTTAGGAAGTAAGACTCACCATCTCTCTGATTGTGAAGATAATATTTTTGTTTCTGAACACTTTGCAGCGGTTATTGACGGTGTAACCTCCAAGTCGTCCAGGAGATACAATCGTGAAACCCCGGGCAAAGCATGTTCTCAATTACTGAAGAAAGCACTTGATGATTTGCCCTACGAGTCCACCGCAAATCAAGCAGTTGAATTTCTAACCTCCAAAGTCTATTCCATGTACGAGGAGTTGGGGTTGGAAGATCATTTAATAAATTTTCAGGCAGAAAGAGCCTCCGCCAGTATTGTTGTGTACAGCCGGTTAAAGAATGAGATTTGGATGGTGGGCGATTGTCAGTGCCTGATGGATCAGACGTATTATTCGAATGTAAAACCTGTTGACACGTTATTATCCGACATTCGCTCCCTTTTTATCCACACAGAACTAAGCCTTGGCAAGTCGATAGAGGATATCCGGACTTGCGATACAGGGCGAGAGTTTATTCTGCCAATGTTGGAAAGGCAATCGATTTTTCAAAACTCATTGGAAAAGAATGAATTCAGGTATGGCGTCATCGACGGTTATAAAGTACCTGAGGGTGAAATCAAGGTATTTAACCTTACTGATCCCACGCATATAATCTTAGCCTCCGATGGCTATCCTTTTATATTTGGAACATTAAATCAAAGCGAAGAATACCTGAAGAATATCCTTAAAAATGATCCGCTCTGCTTTCAGGAATTCAAAACCACAAAAGGAGTTAATCCCGGCAACCTGTCATTCGACGACAGGGCATACCTCCATCTTGAAATAAAATAGTGGGGGCTCCACCCTGAGTGAAACTCTCGCTATCGGGAAAACTACCTTCATATTCCACGGTTTATCAACTACCTGCCTTTGATAACTCTTAATAAGATAGATACTACCGCTAAAACCAACAAAATATGAATGATTCCTCCTACACTGTAAGCGAAAAAGCCTATTGCCCAAACGATGACAAGGATTAATGCGATTAAATAAAGTAAATTACTCATAGTCAGTATTGTTAAAAGGTAATTAATAGTAAATATTACTTTCCCGTATGTTACTTATTAAAACCAAGGGATATGTAAAAATTGATGACCCCATTGTTCGCATTCGGAATGGTATAGCTTGAAAGCAAATAAGATTTCGTTTTGCCCACTTTGGTCAGTCCATAATTATACCGTGCACCTATTGTCAAGCTTCCCACATCGACACCCAATCCTCCTACCAACCCGGCATCAAAACGGTTGTAATCATTTACATTCAGGTTTTTTTCAAAGTTGAACAGACTGACATTTGCTTCATTGGTCACCTTACCATCCACCATATAAGCTATATATGGACCAAATTGCACGTTCAATGCCGGAGCCACTTTGACCACAAATAACACCGGAAGTTCCAGATAGGTGAGATTAAACTTGGCAGTTCCGTCGAGAATAATTCCTTTATAGGTGACGGATGAGCCTTTTGTACTAATGTAAAATTCAGGTTGAATGGATACATCGTTGGTAAGAGGCAGTTTATCGAAAAAGCCAAAATTAAAACCTACCAATAAATCGGAACTGGATGCATCGGAAGTATACAAATTCGACAGGTTCAAGCCCGCTTTGACACCGAATTGTGCAGGGTTTGTATCCTGAGCTTTAACACTTAAACAAGTCATGCTCAAAATCATGCATGAAACTAAAAATAGAAACAGTTGCTTTTTCATTTTAGTTATAGTTTTTGTATATAATTTTATGCAACAAAGATACCTTCAATTAGTTTTTTTACTTTACAAAATTTACAGGATAAATTACACAATTCACAGATATTTGAAGCGACCACACCTTTGTTGAATTATTTATACGCATAGGTTTCTACTATGTTTATCGACCCCGTCGCGAATAGCGACGGGGTCGTTGGGAAAGCACAAAACAATAAAATCATGAGAGAATTTAAGATGAAATGAGTAATTTTGCAGCTCTGAATTAATTATTTGAAATTGAACGACTTTAATTGATTGAATATTCTATCAGGAACAAACCTTCAATCATAATCTGCAGAAAAGAAATGAAAAAATTGAATTACCTGGCACTGGGTGCCATTGCGATGGCTGTGTTTTCCATCTTATTACCCTGGGTACAGGTTTCAGGCGCCTCCGGGACCTATGATATCAGCGAGAGCTTTCAACCGCTCACCATCTCCGGTATCTCTATCGGCTATGGCATCATCGGATTGTTGGTGGCCTTGCTGGGCGGATATATGGCCTATAAGGAAT
Source organism: uncultured Bacteroidales bacterium (assembly GCA_903927945.1). GTDB lineage: Bacteria > Bacteroidota > Bacteroidia > Bacteroidales > Paludibacteraceae > Paludibacter. The sequence continues at coordinate 5,020 of CAIYOZ010000207.1, forward strand.
ACAAATGGTCGTTTATTGCCGGAATTGTGAATGTAATCGATGGATACGGATACTTGCGCGGATGGTTTGGTGCCGGGACACACGATAGCGGCAATTACGGCGATGCAACCTCGAGAAGTACCGTGGATTTTAAACTTGGGTTGTACCTGTTTATTCTGGCTTCGCTAGCTTTTATATTCTTTACACTGAAATATTTCTTATCGAAGAAAAAGGCCGATATCTGGCAACCTGACACCCTGCAACAGGCAGAAACCGTGACATCACACGTAACATCACATCATTATCAACCCTCTAATATTCAAACAATGACAGCATCCTCTTCAGAAACACCCGTAAATCCGGAACCAACAGAAACTCCGAAAGTACCCGAACCGTTGATTGAAACACCTACTGAAACACCTACTGCTACTCCGACAGTACCGGAACCTGTAGAGGAAGTGAAAGAACCAGTAGTGCCAATTGTAGAAGTACCTTCCAGGGAAATACCTAATCCGCCTGTACAGGCAATTATACCCGAACCTGCACCTGTTATTCCACAGGCACCGAAAGTGACAGCCACCCCGCCACAGCCACCTTACGAACCTGTGAAAAAGAAATCGGCCACCGCCTGGATATTCGGGATACTCCTGGTACTTGTGTTAGGAGGAGCTGCAGCGTATATGCTGACCAATAATTCGTCGCAACAGAGCATGAACAAGACCGAACAATCGATAAACGACGAGAAAAACCGTCTGCAGGTTGTTGTCAGTGAAGTGAACCAGGCAGTGATCGATAAGAAATACGATGAGGCATTGTTGAAAGTCAATTCAATCAACTGGCTTTTTGAACCCGACAACCACAAAGGTTATGTGGAGCAGTACAACAACGAACGTGAAAACTTGCGTCATACCATTGAACAGCTCAAAACAAACCAATCCTCGGACGACCGGAAACAAGCGACCGAGAAAGCCAATGATGCTTCCCTACAAACAGAACAAAAAGGAGACAGTATCCAATAATAAACACTTTGAAATAGAATGAAAAAGTGTCTATGCGACTTGAGAAAGCCACCTAGGCACTTTTTTGTGAAGATAAAGCATACACTATGGAAAACCCTATGTATTGTTACTCATAAAAATCAACAAACAGTAAATGCACCCTGTAATATTGACTCCCTGTGAATTTGCCATTGCATAAGATATAGATCAATCTGGATCGGTAAGCAGCCCGGAAACTACTGCACAAATAAACTTGTAAATAAGTCTCATCTTTTAATGTATTGTATCAATACATTAACTATATTTGCAAATTAAAAATAAAAATAATGGTCAGTTGATTTACTGTCATTTAGATTCATATTTTCTTTCTCGCTTCAGCTTAAAGTGAAAATGAGTCAACAATTAAACTTTACACCAAAATATGGATAAGCCTGTTATTTATACAATCGGACATTCAACCCATCAACCTGAGTATTTTCTTGAATTAATTCACGAATATGGAATCAATTGCCTGGCGGATGTAAGGAGTGTTCAAACCAGCGCAAAGAGTCCACAATATGACCAGGAACCTTTTAAAACCTTCCTGAAGAAAAACAAGATCATTTATTTGAATTTTGCAGAGGAGTTCGGAGACAGGCAAACAGATCCTGATTTGTTAGACAGCAAAGGGAAATTAGATTTTGACAAAGTACGAAACAGGAGGTTATTCAAGAGCGGACTCGATCGAATCAGGCAAGGTGTCGAAATTGGATATGTGATTGCCATTATGTGTTCGGAAAGTGATCCACTTGATTGTCATCGTTTTTCAATGGTATCAGTTGGTTTAGAGGATGATGGTTTTGATGTGAGACATATTTTAAAAGATAAAACTATTAAATCCAATTTGGAATTGGAAAACGCCCTTGTCAGGAAATATGATAAAAAGTTACCTCAGAAGGATCTTTTTAATCCTGACATTTCATTTGAAATGCAATTAAAGGTAGCTTACCGATTAAAAAACAAAGAAATAGGGTATGTCCCTGTTTGAAAATAACTAAGTAGTAAGAACAATATATTGTCGTATTTGAATAAAGAATAGCACGCGGATCCCCACGGATAGAGCGGATTTACGCAGATAAGAATATTGTAACGGATTTTGAATACGGATTTTATTCATACAAGTATGAATGATAAAGACTTCAATCTCTGAAATCATTCCAATTTATTGGAATGATAATCCGTATTAATCCACTAAATCCGCTAAATCCGCGTTCTAACCTTATCTTAATTTTCAATTTACAAATAGGACTTCAATTTGATAAAAAATAAAAGACACGATCCCTGAGGCATCGTGTCTTTTTCTTTTAGACCCGAACCTATTATAGGGTAGCCATATCGATGACAAAACGATAACGCACGTCACCCTTTAACATCCTCTCATACGCCGTTTCAATATAGTTCATGTGGATGACTTCCACCTCCGATATGATATCGTGTTCGCCACAATAGTTTAACATTTCCTGGGTCTCCGGCAAACCACCGATCAATGATCCCACCAGGCTTTTTCGTCCCATGATCAGGTTAAAGCCCATAATTTGTGTGGGAGCAGGTGGAGCGCCTACGCAGATATGCACCCCATCAGTCTTTAACAGCGACAGGTAAAGATCATAATTGTGGGGAGCAGAAACCGTATCGAGGATAAAATCGAAATAGCCTTTTACAGCATTTAAACTTTCTTCATGGGTAGTCAGCACAAACTTATGTGCCCCAAGTTTCCGTGCATCTGCTTCCTTGGAAGGTGAAGTACTCAACATGGTTACTTCCGCTCCAAATGAAGAGGCAAACTTCACGGCCATATGTCCAAGGCCACCTAAACCAAGGATGGCCACTTTATGCCCTTTTCCGACCTTCCAGTGCCTGAGTGGAGAATAAGTGGTAATACCTGCACAAAGCAACGGAGCTACCCCTTGCAGGGGCAGGTTTTCGGGAATGTGCAGCACAAAATCTTCATGAACAATGATCATGTTGGAATAACCCCCGTAGGTGGGTGTCTTCTTGTCCTGTTCAAGTCCGTTATAGGTCTGTGAATTCCCTTTCAGGCAATATTGTTCCAATCCATCGTGGCAATAATCACACTCCCGGCATGAATCGACCAGACAACCTACACCGACTGTATCACCCACTTTGAATCGTTTTACATGGTCGCCTGTTTTACTAACCCTACCAATAATTTCATGACCCGGTACCATTGGAAAAATACCGTTTCCCCATTCATCCCTGGCCTGATGAAGATCGGAATGACACACCCCGCAATAGATGATGTCTAACTGAACATCATGCGGGTTTAATTCCCTTCGCTGAAATTCCCAGGGGGCTAGTGGAACACCTGCTGCCTGAGCTGCATAACCTTTTGTACTCAACATAATTTTTTACTTTTTAGTTGGTTATTAATCAATTGTAAGTAATTCATGATGGGAAATTTAAAATACCGGGAATTCACCTCCCGGAAACTTATTTCGGAGAGATAAAATGAATATATTTTGTCAATGAATAGAACACAATAAAGCAAAGTAAGTTTACATTTAATTCTAATTAAAGGCAACTATCATCCTGTAGCGGTGAATGGCATTATATCAATCACATGACAATAACGCTTTTTGCCCTTTTTACATCCCCTGAGGTAGAAGAAAACAAAATAAAAGAAGTAATTTTACATTTATTTTGTTACAATTTGTTCACTCTCCAACTCTATCGACTATGAAAAACTTGTTTCTCGTTGGTTTGATTTGTTTATCCACCTGGCATTCACTGGCCCAGGAAAAAGTGACAATACCTGCCAAAGATATTCTCATTGGTAGAAATCTCAGGTCGAATACGGATATCAATGCCAGGAAATACGTTTTTCCCGGAGAAATTCAACAGTGGCACATGAATGATTCCACGGATAAACTGATCCTTCAATTGCAGGAATCGAGGAATGACAGTATGCCTACCCTTGCCGGAAAGGAAGCAGCTGATATGGGAACTATCATTCAATATGATTTGAAATCTCAACAAATTCAATGGTCCCGGAACATCAATTACGCCCAAACCAATATAGATCCCTATGACCGGGCATTGATAAAAAGCACCCCTGATTTCAGCAGCTATCTGGATAGTAACACAGGGGTTGATGTATGGAGTGCACGCAGTGCCATTTGTTATGTGAATTCAACCCGGGGAATAGCGGTGGGTATTAAGACTTCAAAAGATGGAAACCTTTCTAATACGTATGAAGGGTATAATCTCAAAACCGGCGAATTACTCTGGCGTAGAAACATCAACCGCGATTACAACGTGAATGGGATTTCAAACCTGAACGACTCAACAATCGTCATTTCTGCAAACGGGTTGCATGCCATCCATCTGAAAACAGGGTTAGGATGGGACTATGATGCCCATACCGGCACGAAGGATTATTCTTCCACGGTAGCAGCTAACCTGATAAATGTGGGCTTTAGCCTGATGTTAGGTACTGATCCGGAGATAACCACAGGTCATGATTTAATCACAGATGTCGTTTCGAATACCCTGATCGACAGTACAGGAATTTATATGGCGGACAAGAAGTCGGTTGTCCAACTTAACCACTATGGAAACGTACTATGGAAAAACAACCTGCCCCGTGATATGGTGAGCAGGTCTTCTCTTTTCAGGAAAGACAGCCTGATCTATATGGTAGCTGATGGATTTGCTTCCCGAAATAATGAATCTATCCACTACGGGAAACCATTTATTGCTTGCTATCACATAGATTCAGGCAAACGGTTATTCCTAAGTAAGGTGGGATATAAGAATGAACAAATTCTTTCATATGAAATTCAACAGGATACCATATGTTTGCTTTCGAAGAATAAGATTTTCAGATATTCTTTAAGAGATGGTTCCGAGATTTGGGAAAAGCATTTTAAGACAGATTCCCTGGGAGAATTGACCCGGTTTGGGGACTCTGATATGTTTATCAGGTCCGATTCAGGTGCGTTTAGCCCGGTACGAAGCTCCCCGGCCAGCCTGGTTGTGTTTACCAACAAAAATCAATTGCTGGTGCTGAATAATCTATTGGATATTAACACTATCATCCCTAACGACAGGATCTTTCTGTGTTACCTGGAGACGAAAGACTACAAGTTTATGGATATGGGGGAAGCTACCCTTGTCACTGACAAAAACAATCGTCCCATTGCACAGTTGGATATTTCGGGAAATGCAGTACTTTTTGGCACAAAACTGTTTGAGTCGTCGGGTAATAGCCTGATCGAAATTGATATGAATGAATTCCGGTAGGTAGGCTAATTCAGGGACTCGCGATTTCTATATCGCGAATCTGGTTGTTTTTGGTCCACTAGCTCATTTCCTTATCCCGACAAAGGAATACTCTTTCAGTTATTAGCAAGCAACCGAACGAGCGTTTCCATCTTTTCATCCAGCAATTTGCCCGAATCCTGAAAGATTTGTTCACCCCATTGCCCGAATAGTGTCGATGGTTTTTCATAGGTGATAATCGTTTTACCCACCTCATTCTCCGTAAACAATACCCGTAAAGGTGCATATACGCCCACTTCGGGATGGACCTTCATCATATTCATGGCAATCAGCGGATTTCCAATCAGCAATAGCTTTGCCCGGTGACGTTCACCCGATAGACTCATGACCAACCCCTGGGGAAGGGAACCCATAATCATAAGGCCTATTACACCCGCATGTTGATGGATATACCCGATAAATTTGTCCTTCTGTTTAAATCTCAACATAAACCGAATACGCATCATGCTCGGCCGTTTAAGGATAGAACACAATTTACGCATGGTTTTCGAATACGATTGATCGACGATCCATTCCATCCGTTCGGTGTTAAATGGATAAATTTCAGGGACAAGTTCTGTTTTCATAATGTATGTGGTTGAAGGTTTAGGCAGGCATGAATTTCACTCCCGGGGAAATTGTTCAATAAATGTTTCCATAAAACAACAAAACCAAAAGCTATAAGTTCAAGGTTTATGCTTTAAATATCAATGGCTTTTCAGGGAATCAGTCAGGGCAGGTAGCCAAAACTGGTATTTGCAAACAAAACAAAAGGGCAGTTCAACTTGTTTTTAATACAGTTTCTATGATGGTGTACCCGGGTTGTTGTAATTGAATTCTTTCCATCAACTTTAAAATTTTAATGCCATGGATATTAAATGGATTCTTTTAGTTGTTTTATTAATTTGTGTCATTGCTTTCATATTTTACCTGATCAAAAGAAATGAAAAGGATAAGGAAGATGTGATGGAATCCTTTAATGAAACTGACTTAGAAGACGATACTGACCGATTGGAGAAGGATTGATATGAGCGTCAAGATGCAAAAACAGGAATGAAGCAATTGCCTCATTCCTGTTTTTGTAATCGGTTGCTGAAAAGGATTAAATTTTCTTCTTCAAATCATCCACATCCGGTTTAGACGTTTCAGTCTGATACGACGGAATGTGTTTGTTGTGTTTACTCGATTTTTCCTTTTTCGGCTTTTTGTTTCCTGCTGCTCCCATAATAGTAACCTCCATTTAATTAGTTAAAAATAATAAATAAATAATGAGTCGTGTTCGGTTATGAAATATAGCTGGACTGCTCTGCATTTCTTAACAACAATAAACGAGCCACAATGCGTTTTGAGCAAAAAAGACAGGTAATATGGACAAAATGACACGGGGATTGGTGAATGGTTGAATGGTTGATTGGTTAATTGGTTAATTGGTTAATTAGTTAATTGGGTGATGAAGGTGATCGGTGTATTTTTTTCAAAGGTATGCTCCAACTGGCAATTGCAAATAGGACAAGCCTCCCTCTGGGTGTGAACAGTTTGAACTAAGTGCTTCAGAATACGAAGGTATTGAATGCTGGAGTGCACGGGAGCTGCAAAATCTATTGGGGTATTCAAAATGGGAGAACTTCTCAAACGTAATTGAAAAAGCCAAGGAATCGTGTAAAAACGCAGGACAAAAAACTGCTGATCACTTTCCTGACGTCAGGAAGGTGATCGAGGCAGGTAAAGGTGCTATCATGGAGATAGATGATATCCTTTTAACCCGTTATGCCTGTTACCTTATAGCACAAAACGGGGATTCCCGAAAGGAACAGATTGCTTTTGCACAGACTTATTTTGCCATACAAACACGCAGGGCAGAAATAGTTGAATTGCGACTATTAGAAACCGAACGGGTGAAGGCCCGTGCTAAATTACAAGAAACAGAAAAGAAATTATCGGGGATTTTATTTGAACGAGGTGTGAATGACCAAGGATTTGCGATCATACGTTCAAAAGGGGATCAGGCATTGTTTCGATTAAACACGGCGCAATTAAAACGGAGAATAGGAGTCCCCGAGAACCGTCCGGTGGCAGATTTCTTGCCCACTATCAGTATTAAAGCGAAAGACTTTGCCGCTGAAATGACAAGCGTCAATGTTCAATCAAAAAATCTGAATGTCACTCCAATGATTGAGAAAGAGCATGTCGACAATAATTTAGCCGTCAGAAAGATGTTGTTAGACAGGGGAATTGTTCCGGAAAACCTTCCAGCTTCGGAAGATGTAAAAAAAGTGGAACGGCGATTGAAAAGTGAAGAGAAAAAAGCATTGAAAAATAAAAAACAATAAGACAACAACTGAAACATCATTGAAGTACCCAAAAGAGTTTTCTAAATTAAACGAACCGCTTATTGAGAGGGCGACTTGGACTTATGCTTCATACTGTAGTCGCACTCTCAATATCTTGTCGCCCTCCCACTTGCTGTCAACATGAGATAAGTTGGTGGATTAAAAAGTGGGTGTGCGACTAGGCGACGATTTAATGGTGTCGCAAAATGCGATACCATAAAGAAAATATCTTGTAGGTATATAACTTTTTACAATAAATATGGTTGTATCAATGGCGGGGAGGTTGGCAACTGGATACAAACTATGAACTGTAATATTCAGGTTGAATCTTTTCTTGTATTGTATCGTAAAAAATGACATTGGCGAAACCCTTCATACAAACAATTAAAAAATCATTCCTATGAAAAAGCTCTTTGTGTTTTTGTGTTGCCTCCTGGCATGCATGTTTGCCCACAATGCCTTAAGTGCCCAGACAACGGTGGTGCGTTTTATGGTGGAACTTCCCGGACAGGGAATATCACAGGACTCGGCGGTATACCTTGCCGGTAGTTTTAATGGTTGGAATCCAAAGGATGAAAACTACAGGATGACCCGGAAGGATAGTCAGCATTATAATCTGGAAGTGCCTTGCTTTACCGGTAAAGATTATGAATACAAATATACCCTGGGTGGTTGGGAGAATGTGGAGAAAACCATGGAAGGAAAGGAAATTGACAACCGTAAATTTACCTCCACAAAGAAGTTAAAGATAAATGATGCGGTGGTTGCCTGGAATAAACCGGCTCCTAAAACAGAGGCTCAGAATGCGCTTACGGGCATGCTAAGCAAAGAACAAATAGAGAAAATGGTACAGATGAAGGACTCCTTTACCAAAAATCTGGGCCCTGTAGTTCCTCAGTTGATGGGCATATTACAGAAGTTCAATACGAACTTGCTGGCTGACAATCCCGACCCGGTAGCAGGAAGGCAATTCACAACCGAAGCAGTGGGTGTGGTATCTCAAGTGTTGGAGTCACTAACCCATACGTTGATGAGGGTAATGGACATGTTTACTCCCGAGCAAAAACAGAAGATGCGGGATGCCATGAAGAATTCGACGAATCCGGGTGATCTGATCAAGATGTTGACTGATCAGAAAGCAACCATGGAGAATAAATAAGAAAAAGAAAGAATGCCACATAGGACACATAGTAAAAACACATAGGTTTTATTAAATAAATCTATATGGTCCTATGTGTTTTTACTATGTGTCCTATGTGTATTACATTAGTTTTTGTAATCAACTAACAAAAAGAACGCTTGCACTGAATCAATGCAAGCGTTCTTATTACGAGATAGTATTTACTTGAAAATAGCGTTGAGGATATTGGCCAGTTGAATGCCACCCCGGTAGATCATTTCGTCGCGTTTATCGGCAAAGAAATATACATAATGGTAGTTGCTAGTGTCAGAGTTATCGTAGGCATATATGGCATTTCGTACAGCATACGAAGCTTCCACGGATTGTAACAGATTATGTTTCTTGAATTCTGCTTTACGGGGTTCGAACTTATCCTGCAGATATTGGCTGAATTCGGAATACGACATTTTTTCACTGTCGATGAGTGAACCGTCCCACACAGCATGCAAGTTCGTTTTCCTACCAAACCAGTTCATTTCAATCTTATTACCTCCCTTATCGTCTTTACGTCCCAAATGCAAAGGCTGGTGCAGGTCACCTACGAAATGCACCATAAATTTCAATGCTTCGGCATCGTTCTTATCTTTCTTAAGACGTACTTCCATAGAATCGATGGCAAAAAACAAATGTTCGCCTTCGGCTGTAGGATTCTTCATTAGCTTTTTAATATCGGCAGAAGACATATTATCGTCCAGATCCTGATAATGCCAAGGATAGCTGTATGCATATTTACTGTCGCTGCGTACATCGTCGGCCCAGGTGGCAGCATATACCATACCACGTTTACCAAGGACTCTATCAACCTGGTTGCGGGCACCGGCAGTGAGGTTATCATAGGCTATATCGGCAATGATTCTATGTCCGACACCATCGTAGGCAAATAATGAAAGGGATAAACCCAAAAGACAAAACGTGAGAAAGTGTTTGTTGATTTTCATATAATTTATTTTATGTTTAATTCACTGCGGTAGGAGTCGAAAACTAAAGACGTTACTATCGGGGGCAAAGATAGAATATTAATTCAGAAAGTAAAAGATGAAGGAGGTCATGGAAGATAATAATCCAAAAAACATGACACATAGTTCACATAGAAGCCTAGTGCCACATAGTTTTAATTGTTTAAAGTGCTTCAATTCTCATACCTATTCCTCATTACTTTAAGATCCGTCTTTTTTAGTATGAACAAAATCTTTTTAATATCTTTGCAACTTGTTGAAAATGGAATACCTGCAATTTGACTCACAACCGGTTACAAGACAGAAAAACTATACAATGCTCCCCATACTTGATGAATATCATTTGTACCTGAAATTTGAAAAAGCATTATCCACTAATACGATAGAGGCTTATGAAGGTGATTTGTTGAAATTATCAGGTTACCTGACAGATGCACACCTATCCTTAGAAGCCGCCACTACGGAACATTTACGTGATTTTATTATTGAAATCAGCATGTTAGGTATACATCCCCGTTCACAGGCACGCATATTGTCGAGCATAAAATCATTTTATCACTTTTTGATTTATAAAAATCATGCAACCGATGATCCTACCGAATTGCTGGAAAGTCCAAAAATAGGATTGCGGCTTCCGGAGATACTCTCGGTCGAGGAGATTGACAAACTGGTAGAAAACATTGATCTTTCAAAACCTGAAGGACAACGGAACAAAGCAATGATAGAAGTGCTGTACGGTTCGGGACTTCGTGTTTCGGAACTGTTAGGGCTGCAACTTTCAAAGCTCTACCTGGAAGAAGGATATATGCTGATAGAAGGCAAAGGCAGCAAACAAAGGCTGGTGCCACTCTCACCACAGGCCTTGATACAAATCGGTCTATGGAAAACAGACCGGAATGCCCTACCTATCAAAAAGGGACATGAAGACATTTTGTTTCTCAACCGGCGTGGATCGAAGCTAACCCGTGATATGATATTTAAAATCGTCAAGGAGCTGGCTATGATGGCAGGTATCCGGAAAAATGTGAGTCCGCATACTTTCAGGCATTCCTTTGCAACCCATTTATTGGAGAACGGAGCCAATTTGAGGGCTATCCAGCAATTGCTGGGACATGAATCGATAACCACTACAGAACTCTACACCCATATTGATGTACATTTTTTGAGGCAAACAGTGATGGAATGTCATCCGTTTTATAAAAAAAGTGATTAACGGTTAACGGTTAACGATCATACATTTGAAAGAACACTAGATGAAAATAAAGGTTACACTCAACATATTTCTGATCTTACTCCTGTTGCTGGTCGCAGGTTCGCTTGCGGCACAGGAAACGGTAGTAGCAGGTCAGGTGCTGTCAAGTGATGATAAAAGCCCGATACCAAATGTCAATATTTCATTTAAAAACTCGGTTATCAGTGCAGAGTCGAATGAGGAAGGTTATTTTCTGATCCGCACCAATGGCCGTTACAACACACTGGTATTTTCGTCGATAGGTTACAAGACCCGTGAAATCAAAATAAAACCCGGGCAAAGTGTGGGGATGCAGGTGGAGTTACATGAAGAAAACACGCTGCTTCGGGAAGTCTTCATAGTACCGGGATCAAATCCGGCACTTGAAATCATGAAAAAGGTAAAGTTGCTAAAAAGCACGAACGATTTAAGCCGTCAGAAAGGATTCAACGTCCAGGGAACGGAGCAAAACCTGGTATTACTGAGTAAAATCAACCAACGGTCGGTGAGTAAACGGATATTTGACCAGTTAAAAAAAGGGAATCTCTCCGGAAAAGATACGATGCTTATTGTACCCCTTTACATGGCAGAAAATAAATACCAGATTACTTCCACGGCAAAAAAACAAGTATCGAATAAAGTTTTCTCTTCTCCGGTCACTGCGGAGAAAATCGTCAAGAAACTGGTGGGAGAAATGGAAACAGAACTGAATTTTTATGACAACTCCATTACCGTTTTCGGCAAGAACATGATAAGCCCCCTATCGAGCGTAGGAAATGCATATTACAATTTTTATTTAGCCGACAGTACTTCGGCGGCAACCGGGAAGCAATATGTAATCCACTTCAGGACAAAGAATACGAAAAACCTGGCTTTCGATGGAAAACTCTGGATTGATTCCACCACCTTTGCCATGACACGGATCGAAGCAGAGCTGCCCGAACAGGCGAATATCAATTTCATACACAACCTACGTATTTCACAGATATATGTCCCCGATTTAACTCATCACTGGATGAGGCAATCAGAAGAAGTGGCATTGAACATGAACTATTATTTGCTCACCGATAGCCTTCACCCCAAACCTGAGATATTTGTAAAACGAAGTACTACGTATGTTTCGAAAGGATCGTATGTTCCACCACCCAGTAATTTTGCAAAGAGCAATTTTGATCAGACCACTCTCAATGACCGGTTGAACACCCTGAATAATACCCCCTTATTGCGAACCGCTAAATGGATAGCCGATATTGTTATAACAGGTAATATCGCCACAGGTATTTTTAATATTGGTAAGGTGGAACAATTTATCCGAATCACTGACATTGAAGGATTGCGGTTGACTTTACCGGTTCATACCAATGAAAATTTATGGAAAAATGTCTCCCTGGGTGGATATATTGGATACGGTTTCAAAAATGAATCGGTCAAGTATTCAGGAGAGGCTTTGTATAAATTTAAGGGTGACAAACGCCGTATTTTGAGCATGAATTACACGGACGATTACAGGCGTATTGATTACAATTACAATGATTTTATGATCCGTGAAAATCCTCTTATTACCGGAGATGAGGATATAGCCAGTACGTTAATAGGATTTGAATCAGCTGAAAAAATAAATGAAAGAAAGGAATACTCCATGACCTTTGAAAATGATTGGAATCAGGATATCGAGAGTAAATTTATCATACGATCCAACAAACTTTTTGCAAATCAGCCTTTGCCCATGGAATTGAACGGCATTAGCGCTACTAAATTTTTGCAGCAACAATCGGCAACAGTTTCCACCCGTTTCTCTTTTGATGAACGAACCTATGATGTACAAATGCAACGGATCTATATTTCGAATAACCTACCGGTAATATATGGCATTGCAGAAGCCGGGAAATATCAATTTGGGAATAAAAGCGGGAACTATGGTAAAATGATAGTCAATGTAAAGCAGTTCGTACGATTTGATATAGGCTTATTAAACTATAAAGTGGATGCGGGCATTATTCTGGGAAACGTACCCTACCCCTTGCTCGGATTACCACCGGGAAACGAATCGGGCGGTTACGGGTTTTATCAGTTTAACCTGATGAATTATATGGAATATGCAGCCGACAAATACGTGAACCTACACAGTGAATTCATGTCGAACGGGTGGGTCATGAACCAGATTCCATTGATTAAAAACCTGAATTTGCGTGAAATGGTTTCCTTCAAAATGGCTTATGGTAGTTTAAGCAATTCCCATAGAGCACAATTGGATTTTCCTGTTTTCATGAATCCACTGTCAAAACCTTACATGGAAGTTGGAGCCGGTTTCACCAACATCCTCCACATATTCACCTTGCAATATGTCAGGCGACTCACTGATTTGAATCATCGTGGTATTAGTTCCTGGGGCATCCTGGGATGCCTGAATCTGAGTTTATAAATGAGGATTGTCGCATTTGACTGAAGAATAGCACGCGGATACTATCTATGAACCGACCTGATTATAATTTTTAGAATTTGATTTTGTTAAAAATGATTTATTATTAATCAGGAAAGTGTTATCGGAAACTTTTTGCGACAATAATTAAAAGTTCGTTATAAAATTAAAATATCTTATTCTATCTTTGTTGTCTGTTTTAAAAACAAACTGATTTAAAATAAACTCTATGGAAACAACTGATTTACAAATAGCCATTATTGGTGCTGGAAATATGGGCGGAGCCATTGCCCGTGGATTATCAAAAGGCAAGCTGATTCAATCGAAGAATATACGGGTAAGTGATGTATCACAGGCAAACCTGGATGCTTTAAAAGCCTTTGCCCCGGAGATCACCGTGAGTACTTCAAATCGTGATATTATCAAGGATGCCCATATCATATTTTTAGCAGTTAAACCCTGGTTGGTTGAGACCGTTGCCGAGGAACTGGAAAACAAATTTGACTATAAGAAACAAATGGTGGTTTCTATAGCCGCCGGAGTTGATTTTGAACAGTTGACTAAATTCTTCAATACAGATGCTACCATCATCCGGGTTATACCTAACACAGCCATCGATGTTCTGCAAAGTGTATCCACTATTGCCTCCTTCAATGCCACGAAAGAACAGGAACAACTGATTCTGGATCTGTTTAATGAACTTGGGAAAACATTTTTGGTGCCTGAATCACAATTGAATGCCTTTATGTCACTATCATCCTGCGGAATTGCCTATGCATTCCGGTATATCAGAGCAGCCACCGAAGGGGGTGTGGAAATGGGGATATATCCGAATACTGCTAAAGAAGTGGTGATCCAAACATTGCGGGGTGCCATCAATTTGCTGGAAGCCAACGGGACTCATCCGGAAGTAGAGATTGACAAGGTAACTACTGCCGGGGGTACGACTATTAAAGGGTTGAACGAAATGGAAGCCCAAGGATTTACCAATGCAGTGATAAAAGGGTTGAAGGCTTCGCATATAAAATGATATTTGACCCATTATTTTTAAAACGATTCAATGATTGTAAAGTTATCCATTAACATCATACTATTATGAATACTCAAATAAAACAAATTGCCGAACGGCTTCATGGACTACGGGATGCACTGGAACTGACAACTTTTGAAACGGCTTCAAAGTGTGGTATAAGCCAGGAGCAATATGAAAAATACGAAACAGGAAATTCAGATATCCCATTGAGTTTTATTTGTGACTTTGCTCAAACTTTTGGGGTGGAAACTACCGCCTTAATCTCAGGGAACGATCCACATTCACTGGCTTTCTCGGTGACACGAAAAGGAACGGGAACAAGTGTGGAAAGGAATAAGGTTTATAAATATCAATCACTTGCTCATGGTTTTCGCAATGCAAAAGCAGAACCTTTTGAAGTAACCGTTGAGCCAAGCGATAAGCCTATGCATTTAAATTCACATCTTGGACAGGAATTTAACCTGATACTCGAAGGAACAATGCAACTGCAAATTGCAGGGAATGATATTGTCCTGAATGAAGGAGACAGCATTTATTTTGATTCTTCGAAACCCCATGGAATGACGGCATTGAACGGCAAGAAAGTGAAGTTCTTAGCAGTAATCATATAAGAAAGAGGGACACATAGTACCACATAGTCACATAGATTCACATAGTAAGAAATTTGTTCATCTAGAAAATTATGGAACAAAGAATAACACAAAAATATGTAGATTTTCTGACTAAAGAAATCATTGGTTGTG
>CAIYOZ010000208.1 GCA_903927945.1 uncultured Bacteroidales bacterium
ACCTCTCACGGCAAACAGGTATAGAACTAATACAAGGATCATAGGAAGCGCATACCCCAGGTTATAAAGAAGAATGTAACCTGTTGCAACTGAAAGTCCAAAATGCATTGCCGAATACTTGCCCAGAGCGATCAGGTAGGGTATGGATACCGGAAATGAAGTAACAGAAATGAAGACACCCACCCAAAAGGCAAATGTACTGTTCATATTCTGAAGCCTTGAAAAAATAAGTTCTTCTGCTCTATCTTTCTGCCCTTGTTTTTTTCGGCGATAGTACCAAATACCCACCGCCACCATGATAAGGCCTACAATAAATTCTGTTCGATAATACGAGGGGTTGGAAAGGCTCTCGGTAGAAGGAAAGAATTTACCCAACAGCACATGCAACTTATCCAATGTCAGATAACCCAATACTCCACATACAAAATAGGCCCCGCTCAACCCGGTAAGATAACTCAGAGAATTCTGCAATGGCTTTGCAGTGGAAAGTAACAGCATAAAAATGATAATTTGCTGGGTAGTGGAGATGCTGTCAAACAAGGATATCGAAAGCGTATAAAAGAAAGTATTCATTTAGTCAATTAATTTTTATGCGAACTTTATCACTTGAACTACAGGTTATTAAAATGCATTTAGTTTTGTCTCTATATTAATTTTTTGCGGGATCAAACTGATATACATACCTAGTATTATCATTATCCCAATAGGTATTTAGGCCAACTACATATGCTTTATTATTTATAGTGAAAGAAGTAAATACTGCCAAGGTTTTGGGACAATCCTGATAACTAACCCATGTATCATTAGTGGAATCATATTGCCAAATGCTATTCGAACAGGCGCCTTCCCACCCATTTTCAACAGATCCTAAACCTAAATATGCTTTAGACCCTATTACAAAATGACTAAATTTACTGTAGGCAGTTGAAGGATAATCCGACTTTTTCACCCAATTGTTTGATTCCGGATTATATTCCCAAAATTGAATAGAATATCCGTCTCTGTTTGTCCCAACATACCCACGGTTGTTTACCGAAAAAGAAAAACATCCCCAAGGATAATCCGACACACCAGGGTAACTGGCCATTTCTATCCAGGTATCGGTAATTGAATTATATTGCCACAATTTATTATTATAATAGCAATCACCTACATATGCATTATTTTCCGAACAAAATGAATACGTAAATCTAGTTGATGTACCTGGGTAACTTTTCTTGCTTATCCATTTTCCCGTTGATGGATCATATTCCCATAAATCATTGTATATTAATATATAACCCTTTCCATTAACCTCGAAAGCATTCGGATAACTTCCACTATACTCGGGTAAATTTATGTTATTTGTCCAGGAATCAGTATCAGCATTATAAATATTTAAGACCATACTGTTGGCACCGATAAGGTATGCTTTATTTTGAAGTATAAAACTGGAAGGCAAAATTATATCTGAATATGAATATGTTACAGGATTAAACAAATCATAATTTCCCTTACGCAGCCATGGATAATATAAACTAAAATAAGTGTCAGATACAGCTGTCATTCCAGCTACTTTTACTGAAATTTTCACGCTGTCAGAAACCAAAGTTTTGGGTACTTTCATATAGATTGCATTTTCAGAGGAGGAATCAACTTTTGCCGTCAGACTGCCAAACATGACCAAGATTTTATTTGAATTACAGGTGAAATTTTCACCTGTAATTTTCACAACTGTTCCCATACTGCCAGTTAATGGTGTAAAATTGTTTATTTTTGGCGGATTACTTCCTTTGCTTTCGAATTCGGTTATATCACTGTAAACTATATATTTGTCAGTCTGAATATAAGCCCTTACATGATAGTTGACTCCAGACCTAAGTCCATTTTTAATATCGAAGGTCATTTTCCCAATAGCAGGTTTCACGCCCAATGATTTATGATCATTATTGATGGAAGGTTTAGGAATACTATCGTCCCATACAAATCCATAATCTATGATCTCCTGGTTGCCAAGATTGATAATATTGGCAGTAAATTCGGCACCTTGCGATGAAATACCGGTTACATTATTGATTGTCAAAAAAGGGTAATCTGTCTTTCCTGGCAAAGTATCTTCTTGACAAGAATAAAAAAACACTACCAATAGAACTAAACCCAAGTGAATTAATTTAGCATTCATATTTATAAATTTACACCAACGATACATTCTAAGCATTTATTTCCATAGGTATTTTCAGTAAAGGCAAATAAATTGTTATACCTAAACTCCAGAAATAATGATTTGCGATAATCTAAATTGTATTGAATTCCACCTCCTATTGAATAACCCACTTGTTTCGGGGAATAAACATCTGTCTTATTCGACTTTTCAATTTCGATTATATTGTCGCCGATGGTTGTTGTGTACAAACCATTATTATTTCTAAAACAATAAGCATAAGTACATCCTGCATTAACATATGGACGGCATTTTAGGGATGGATAGGTATATCTGATCAAAAACGGCATCACAATAGAGTTTGAATTAATCAAAATATCATTGACGATATTATTATCGGTTGTGTGACTATTGAAATTATTTTTTAGATAATATATTTCCGGATGGAACGAGAAATAACTATGTGAGATGGGTATATCGATAAAAGCTCCAACACTAAATGTTATATCTTTTTTAAATTCAGCTGCAGCCAATACATTTCCTGAAACACCTACTGAAAGGACACTTCCAGTAATAGCAGCTTTTTGGGGTTCGAATGCACCTATGCCACCCATAATTCCAAATTTGATAAATGAAAAAGGTCTTCGAGAGCAGGAATTATATTGATCTATGAGTTCCACAAGCGGTTTTTTATGAAAAGTAACTAGTTTTAAGGCATCTGAAACGTTACTACAATCATTAAAGTAGGAATCAAGTGTATTTTTATAAGTAACCATACCCGACTTTTCTATTATTTCAACCAATTGTCCGCTGTCTTTCTCCAAAAAATATTTACTCCCGTTTTTATCTTTATAGAAATAAAAATTTACTTTTCCTTCGTTCAGCCTTTCCAAAAATACCTTTCTCTTTTCATTATTTATATTAATTACTCTGGAAAAATAAATTCTCCCGTCTGCAAATCCGTACGATATTATTTCATTCGGGGAATATGTAATTGTTTGTTTATCCTTTTCTATTTCACATTGTTTTGAATTCAGTATTGCACCTCCATCTAAAACTTTTTCACCATATACCGAAGCTGTGTCTTTGATATAAAAATCAGTCTGACTGTAAATCAAATGTACCTGAAATATGAGAAATATCAGTAGAATGTGTCTTTTCATTATGTTGAATTTTATTTATATCGTTTGTTGATGACTTCTGGTATACTGACCTTGGATAATATTTTTGTAAGATATCTATGATCAAAATATTAACTAACTCTTTTCGCGCCCTAAAAGTACAAACTTGCTTTAACACCTCAAAGTTATTATGAATTTATTTTATATAAATTTAAACAGGTTTATTTTAAGGGCTAATATTAAACCAAAAAACAATTCGTAGAAAACAGTTGTAAAATTTTTTATGATCCAAAGAACAATTGACAACATTATATGTTGTAACATATAAAGGTCGAACATATTTCGCATCTACTTCGTAAAGAAAGACAGATTGTTATAATGATAACGACATCAAAATAGAAATAAAAAGAACAAACTACAAACAAATAACAAGTAAAAAAAAAAGATTATGAGTAAACAAATTAGTAACATCAGCAAAATTATTGCCTGGGTAATTTCAGGCTTATTGACAGCATTATTTTTATTTAGTGCCTCCGGAAAATTATTCCTTCACCCTGAACAAATGGTTCAAATGCATTTAGGTGACTGGCGTATTCTTATTGCGATCGGTGAAATCGGTTCGGCATTACTGTTCCTTTTTCCAAAAACAAATAAACTGGGAACTTTCTTACTGAGTTCATACATGGGAGGTGCAATTATTTTACACATGACAGGTGGAATGAGTATTGTTATGCCCGCAACAGTATTGATTCTGGTATGGATTACCGGTATTCTGCGCAATCCGGAATTCGTGAAACTAAAGTAATCGTCCATGAAGATCGAAGATGAAATAAAAGGTCGTTTTCGGAATGAACGTCATAAAGGGCTGATCAATCTGTCTTTTACGGAGAAACAATTGACATACAGCTTTTTAAAAGTACTCAAGAAACGTGGGCTTACCGAACCTCAATACAATATCCTGAGGGTATTGCGAGGTTTTAGTTCAAAAGGACCTTCTTCGATCGGTTTTCTTAAAGAACGTATGCTCGACAGGAGCTCCGATGTCAGCCGCCTGGTAGATAAGCTCTATGACAAAGGCCTGGTGAATAGAAAGGAAAACCCTGTTGATCGTAGGCAAAAAGATGTGGAGATTACAGAACAGGGCATACAGCTACTATCCCATATGCACGATTGTGAGAAAATGACGGATACCATGTTGCAGAACCTGACCGATGAGGAAGTTAATGAACTAAACAGATTATTGGATAAAATAAGAACCTGAATTTATCAGGGTTTAACTGGAATGATTGGTATAATTATTTTTACAGGATGCTTAAAATTAAATAGCTGATGGTAAATCACATTCCACATTCCCTCTATAAAGTGTCATCATTCAAATTATGATGGCATTTTTTTTGTCATAATTAGAAGATTACAAGGAAAAACTTCGGTTATTCAGACTAAAGTTTCGAAACAATGGATTCAGGAAAGTCCTTTTTTAATTGACTCCTGTCGGAGAAACCTGCCTTCAGGGCCTTTCGAAGCATAGTCA
Source organism: uncultured Bacteroidales bacterium (assembly GCA_903927945.1). GTDB lineage: Bacteria > Bacteroidota > Bacteroidia > Bacteroidales > Paludibacteraceae > Paludibacter. The sequence goes on from CAIYOZ010000208.1 coordinate 4,793, forward strand.
AGGTATCTTCAGTGTTCCCTTTCCAGAAATAGGGGAAAGAGGAAAAGTAAAGCATATCCGGGTTCTCGGGTTCCAGCATGCTGTAAATGGACAGGACTTTATTGAGTGTTTCTGCATCATGCCCCGCAATGGCTTGTTTACAAAACGTGTAGCTGGCAATTCCCCAGAAACCCGTTATTCTCCGGTACATATCCCGGGTATAGGGATCTTGTTCCGATTTGATCTTTTCTTCTGTTGTGTTGATCTCGTTTTTCCACCACGCGATTTCTTTTGTCTTAAAGGCGTCTATATAACCTTGGCGTCCACTCATTTCAAGGTTAAGGCACTTTTCTAATCGGTTTAACTGGCTGATATATTCAGGAAGGTTCTTTAATTCGTTGTAAATGGAAGTAAAAGTCTTTTCGCTTCTAAAGGGCTTCGTGTAGGACATGTTATGTGCCACCTGCACAGCTTTCAGATACTCCCCTTTTTGTTTCAACGAATTGATTCTTTTCTGCTGTTGCTGACAATACAATGTAAGTTGTGACTTCGTTAATGCGGGGATATCTTCAGCCTGACTTGATAAATGCAGAAAACCCATTGCATTGCCTAACAAGAGGCTGTCCGGCCAGCTATGGGAGGCGTTTGTCAATTCAATCTTCAAGTTTCTTGGAGTTGATTCTTCCTTAAACAAGTACTGGGCGGTTTCCATAAAATTAAAATCATCCATGCCCGAAATGGAGATCACCGGACAATGGAGTGTATTTATCTGATCGGCACCGGCTAATGCACCGCACAGTATCAATCCGTTCACCGGATGCGACAGTGCATATCCAAGCACCATCCTGGCTCCTCCTGAAAAGCCGGTCATGAATACCGTTTCCCCGATCGGATATTTTTTATGCACATCTTCCATCAACGTCTGGATGGCACCCTCATAATCAGCATATCCGTTTTTAATCGCATTGGAAGCGATGAGAGCTACCCCATACCGGCTGGCTCCTTGCTTGAATTTTTCTAGAGCGAATTTACCACTCCCATGGGCATCAATAATCAAGAGTAAAGGTAATTTATCAGAAGGGTTATCTCTTTGTGGGATATAAACTTCATAGCCGTTTTTCGAATCCTTATTGCAACTGTCTGTTTTTTCAACAGCCCGAATCGTTTCATTGGACTTCACGGTTCCGTTGCAGGAAACCAATCCGAAGAAAAGTATATTACATAATAGTAAAAACAATTTATTCATTTTCCTAAATATTGAATGTATAGGTTTTTTCTTGAAAAGTCGTGAAAGTCATCAATGTCCACCAATCTCCAATCTCTTTAATTCCAGCACAGCAATCTCAGGTCTGCAACAGAAGCGTAAATGTGGAAATCGGGTACCTATGCCGGAAGTGATGTACGATTGCATGGTAGGTGATGAATGAATGAGTCCATAGCGGTATTTCTGACTATCTCCTGAAAGAGATAATGAAGCCCACAATCCATTTTCGGTAGGAAGAATAGGAGCCCATAAACCAAAGAATGTAATTTGTCCTCCATGGGTATGTCCCGAAAGAGTCAGGTCGACAAGATCAGTGTTCAGATGATTTATAAAATCGGGTCTATGAGTTATTAAAATACAAAAATCTTTCGGTTTGACGTCATAAACTGTACTGTCCGCTTCCGGAACACCCCCATCCGGATCAACAACACCTCCTATTTTTATACTATCCCGGTTTATTTTCAACCAATACGACTTGTTATCACAATCTTTGACTCCATTTTTCACCATCATTTCTTTTGTCAACTTACCGTTAACATAACAGTCATGATTGCCCAATACGCCATACACGCCATACTTGCTTTTCAGGTTGCGCAATTCAGCGAACACAGGTATGATGTATTTCTCGCTCAGGGATATGTAATCTCCTCCCAGGATTATGATATCCGGATGTAAGCTGTTGATACGTTGCACGAGGTTTTTCACCCGCTCCCTGGACAATGCTGCACCATGATGAATATCGGATACTAACACAATCCGTTTTCCATCAAATGATGCAGGTATATCGTGTGACTCAATGCTAACATGTGTAATCTTAATCCATCTTGTCTCCAGGGAAGAATATGACAACAAAACAGCTCCTGTTATCAGAATGATTAACAGAAGTTTGGTACCTTTTTTCAGTTTCATTTAATGACTTTATTTTTAAATTGGAATTGAACAATACCTTATTGGCATACCTATGGCCGTATGAAGGTTTGCAAAGTTACAACTTATCCTCTGACTGCTTTCATCTTATGTTCCATTTGATTCTTTTCCCCCGGTTTATTGTCGAATGTTGCCGAACAGTAAATACGTCCGGCAGCTTTTTCTAATATTGCATTGGCTTTCGAAATGACAGTCAAACACTCCTCCATCGTATCGCATTCCACGATCGTACCCATTGGTGTAAGCTGACTTTTACAAGGCAACCCATCAATCATCTCTACTACTTCCTTCACATATTGGCTCACATGTTCCCCTTTATCGATAGGGAAGATGGCGAATTCCATAATTACTGACATAGCTTTATATTGTTGAATGAATAAAAAGCAAATGTAGTGATAATAAGCTGATTTTTCTAGCTCGGTGGACTTTGACGACCTTCTCTACTTTAACAGTCGTTAGAGTCATCAAAGTCTACCATTCTTTGGATTCTGTTTTTTTCTCACCTCCATCCTTGCTTGCGACATTCGTTCCCGCAATCCGCCTTCTTCCAGAAATTCCTTTTCCAGCGTCTTTATTTGGTGGGCAAGCAAGTAGGAAGTCAAATTTATGATACTTATCATCACGTTGGCCGATACTTCAGGATCAGCACTTTCTATTCCTTTCTGGTATATTTTATACGTGCCGTTCGGGATCTTATGTTTTTCCGTTAAAAGAGGATAATACGGATGCGATTTATCCCAATACTTTAACTTCCGCACCCGCAGAAAGTCTTTGTAATCCATTAATAATTCTTCGAGTGAAGCACGGGCTACATTTGTCAATTTTATTTCTGTTTCTTTCGAAGTACCCGATGCCATACTCGCTTCCACAATATTTTGTTTTCCCGAACGTGCTGCCTGCACCATCTGATCAATGGTGCGATCGTACCGTTGAAAATACTTTTGGCAGAAATAATACGTACCATCATAGATTATCTCGGCCTTTTGGTAGGTTATAAGACGTTCATATCCACCATGCTTTGGTATAAATCCATTAGGATTATACTGCTTGTCCATAGATTTTTATGTATTGTGAAAATGTAATTATTCATTTACAATCATTATTTGGAAAACAACCTTTAAATTCACACCATGAGATAATCAAATATTAGCCAAATATGAATTTGCCATTCACAGTATGAAAATTCATGCATAGAAAGATAATATACAAACAACAACATAGTAAAAACAATAATGTTTACTGTTTGTATATAAATGTAAACAAATTAGAAATCAGGGGAAATTCGATGATATCGTATGGTTAAAACGGCAAGTAATTCTTCATTTCTCTAAAAAGGAATCCTCTTATTTCAGTCTATATTTGTATTTATTTGAATTGGGGTTCCGTTAGGGTTCCGTTAGGGTTCCGTTAGGGTTCCGTTAGGGTTCCGTTAGGTCGATCTAATTGAACCCTAACGCAACCCTTTCTCAACCCCTATTGAACTGTCTCCAGGTAGTGGAAGAATTAAGTTGATACTCAGAATGAACACAGGTAGAATAAATACCAAAAAATGATCTATATGCATGAATTGTTGATTTTATAAACCTGGATTTGTTTTTTGTACTCTCTTGTGCCTATGCAATGGTTTGTTTATTTGTCCATATTTTAAAAATTCAGTACTTTTGCAGAACAAAATGACTTTTAAAGGGTTTCATAGCGATGACTAAGCAAGAGATACTACATATACGGGCTGATTTCCCGATCCTCGAAGAGAAAATTTATAACAAGGACCTGATTTATTTCGATAATGCCGCCACGACCCAGAAACCACGTTGCGTGGTGGAAAAGATCGAACAAGCCTACTATCACATCAATGCCAACATCCATCGCGGGGTTCACTATTTGAGTCAGAAAGCCACGGAAGCACATGAGGAGGCACGCACCACGGTAGCCGGGTTCATACATGCGGCAAAACGGGAAGAGATCATTTTCACACGCGGTACCACAGAAGCCATCAACCTGGTGGCTACTTCGTTCGGGGAAGCCTTTTGCAAGGAAGGGGATGAGATCATCGTAAGCCTGATGGAGCATCATTCGAACATTGTTCCCTGGCAGATGCTGTGCGAACGCAAGGGCATGAAGCTGCAGGTGATACCGATCAACGAACGGGGTGAACTGGATATGGAAGCTTACCGGTCATTGCTGAATGATAAGACCCGGTTGGTATCGATTGCCCATGTATCGAATGTGCTGGGTACTATCAATCCAGTGAAGGAGATAATCAGGATTGCCCATGAAAAAGATATTCCGGTGTTGGTGGACGGTGCTCAGGCGGTGCCGCATATTCCGGTGAATGTAGTGGAAATGGATGCTGACTTTTATGTATTCTCTGCCCATAAGATATACGGACCTACCGGAGTGGGTGCGCTCTATGGAAAAGAAAAATGGCTGAACGCGATTCCTCCCTATCAGGGCGGAGGGGAAATGATCGCCACCGTGACATTCGAGAAAACGACCTACAATGTGATCCCGTTCAAATTCGAAGCAGGCACTCCCGACTATATTGGATCCACGGCCTTTGCGGAAGCTATGAGGTATGTACAGAATATCGGGTTGGAAAACATTGCCGCCTACGAACATGAATTAACTAACTATGCCACGACCAGGCTCATGGAGATAGAAGGCATGCGGATCTTTGGAACCGCCGCCGAGAAGAGTGCGGTAATTTCTTTCCTGGTGGGAAACATTCACCCCTATGATGTCGGCATGCTGTTGGACAAACTTGGAATTGCCGTACGAACAGGACATCATTGCGCTCAACCGTTGATCGATTCCTTCGGCATACCGGGAACAGTAAGGGCTTCTTTTGCGTTTTACAATACGAAAGAAGAAATCGATGTGTTTATCGAGGCATTAAAACGCGTGGTGGGAATGCTGAGCTGATGTAACTTTTCCAAAGTACCAAACTTTGGGAAAGTGCAACAATAAACTTTTCAAACTCTTATATTTTTAAACTTTTCAAACTTATCATACAACATGACCATCAACCAATTACAAGACAATATCATTGAAGACTTCAGCCAGTTTGACGATTGGATGGATAAATACTCCCTGCTGATCGATTTGGGGAACTCGCTTGAACCCTTGGAGGAAAAGCAAAAGAATCCGCAGAATATCATCGAGGGCTGTCAGAGTCGTGTGTGGTTGGATGCAGAATTGAAGGATGGTATTGTGACTTATAAAGGCGAAAGTGATGCCGTATTGGTAAAAGGGCTGGTATCGTTGCTGATTCAGGTCATGTCTGGACATACTCCGGATGAAATTATCAACACTGAGCTGTATTTCATTGATAAAATAGGAAAGGAGGAATAATTGAAAACAGTTATTGGATGGTATGAGAGCAGAGGTTCACCTTAAATAAAAGACAGATGCACAATTATAAAATGCAACCTGAGGCTTATGACTATCTTCCGCTTAAAGTCAGGATCACAACCAATTATAAATTTAAGCATTAAAAAAAACGCCAGATGAGCGGCAACTCACCTGACGTCACTAATTAGAAATTAATATTCATTAAAATCAAAGTAAAAGTATGAAAAAAATCGATCCGAAGCAAAGGTATC
>CAIYOZ010000209.1 GCA_903927945.1 uncultured Bacteroidales bacterium
CTTCATATTCGATGATATAGATCCCTGCAGACAAATGACTTGAATCCAAATCTGTTAATTCTCCGGTTACCTTTTTTTGAAGAATTTTTATCCCTCGCAAATCATACAATTTAACATCTCCACTCATATTTGGCGTTTGAATGAATATCTTCTTGCTTTTTTCATAAATACAAAATGTTTTATCAACTGTTCCAGGTGCAAGTGTTTCAACATTCGCAATTTTAGCCGGAATTGATTCATTAATAAATGTCCTGTTTGTTAACAAGGCCACATCCTTTGCATTTAAAGTCAACTGATTATTTACTATAGAGCCTGAACTAGTTTGATGCCAGTTATTTGTATCATCAAAATAACCAATAGAATAATGGAAATTAGAGGGAACGGTAGTAATTTTAAACCAGGTGCTTGCATTTAAACTAAATAAAACAATTTCACCATTATCATCTAAAAGAGCAAGTGCTTCGCCTCCTGTTGGAGAATAATAATCGATAGAATAGGGTGGAAGAGATTCTGTTTCCCAAACTTGCCCCAACCCATTAGCAGTATTAAAAGCAACAATATTATTATCAGGACGATTTGCAATTTTTTTGTCAGCTTTATAAATCATTTCATTAAAAGCATCTACCTCACTACCTTTTACCTCTGTCTGAAAATTTGGTGCTTTATTATCAAGTGTATAATTAACATTTAAAGTGCCATCTCTTTCAATCCAATCATTATTGATAGTGTTTCTGTATAATCCAAGGTCATAATTACTTGTTCTCCATGCCGTGGTCCTAAGCTCGTACATGTAATAGCCATCACCCTTATCAAAACCAGCAGAAGCTAAATTGATACTATTTTTATATTGCGCTCCATTTTCCGGTGTATGATTACTATTCCAGTTACATTCCAAAAGTTTTGAACCCGATAAAAAATCAGATAAAGTATACTGGTATGAATCCCTTCCAAAGATGTCTATTCCAGATATATTTCTAAAATCATTTACATCATCAGCCGTAGCCCAGCCCGTTAAATTTACACGAGTCGCCATACCTGATGCACTAGCATGAATTATTTGTCCTAATGCATTTATACTTTGTAAAGCAGCAGCTTTTTGATTTCCAGCCCATAATTGTGTTGTAGGTCCCATATGATCCGGTTCATTCTCAACCTGGATCATCATAACACGTTTATTTGGATCATTAGTTGCCAGATAATTCATCAATTTAGTCATTGCTCTTGTTTCTTTCGAAAGAAGATTTGCATTGTTGAGAACCAAGGGTGCGTTTGCATTTGTAGAAATACGTGGATATGTTATCTTATCGTTATTAATATAATCAGGTACATTTGATGACCAACCACAAGCGTTTGAACCATACCATAACAATTGAATTCTGAGATTATAATAATTGGCATTCCCGATATATAAATCGAGCATTGTATTATTAAAAACATTATCTGACGTTTCAAACCAGTTCCAAGGCAGTGGGACTAAAATATCTTTAAAATTACATGAAGCTGTTTTCTCAAAATATTGGTAGGCTGTATTTAACTTCGGAACATCCGTATAAGGATATGTTCCCAAATAATCATCAATACGTGATTGAATACCATATTGTAAATAGGGCTCTCCTTTATATTCAATATAATTTTTTGTTGGTATTTTAATAACTCTTGAAATCGGGTTATAAATAGCAAGAAAAGAATTTACCGTTACACCTACCGATTCAATTACACTTCCCGCAGAAAATTGTGGATCAGTTTGTTGATATTGCCAATCGGGTCCTGAAAGAATTTTAAATAAACCTGTGAAAGATGTTCCCACATCTAAGGTAAAAACTTTTGTACTTCCGGAAGAAATCAACGTCATTTGGTAAAAATTCCATCCATTGAAATCGCCAGAGGCATAGCAGATACCGGTTGATGAGGGTGCCGTAACTTTTAATGTAAAAGCATAAATTGACGCCATGCTACAATTTAAAAAAAAGATTGCAATGAATATAGTCTTAAAAATTTGTGCTTTTCTCATAATACTTAAAATTAATTAGTTATTTAAAAATACATACCTTATTTATAGGAACAACAAAGAAATTTCCAATTTTCAACATCAAATAATTAAAACCTGTAAAATAAGTTTTTAACTATTTATTGCTTCATGTTTTTGGATGAACCGATAAGTACATTTAGGATATAATTTATGTTTCAGACTTCCAATATTTACAATAACAGTAACAGTCACTAAATAAGTTTGAGTAGAACCATCCAACGCTGTAACGGTATAACTTTGAACCGTTGAAAAGTTATTTTGAGTGTTGCCACTTTCCTGTAGTTTTTTACCGATAGCTATGGAAGTTAAATCGGTAGTTGTAAGACTCGCTTTTAGTGATGTGACATTAAACCCGGTTTGAGGGATGTTAACTAAAACAGTATGGTTCGTTTCATTAACGGTTCCAAAAACAGTATCAGTTAACAATGCCGGATTTAATGTTTTGAGAAAATAAAAACTGAGAAGCTTCTTTTCACTGCTTATCGGAGCTTTAACAGGATCCTGACAACTTGTAAACGTTGTTGAAAACATAACCAAAAGAAATATGAAAGCCATGAAATCAGGCAAATGCTTGAATTTTTTCATTTTATAATAGATTATTCATTAATTAAATAGACATGTAAGTACTTTAATTTAATGGAGATATTTAAATTGTAACCAACCATTTTTATTTCCAACTATCTGTTTGTCCTGTTATGGGAGCTTTTAGCACTGAATACTGTGAAAGCGGACAGAAATTCATTTTAGATGAAAATATACGATCTTCCACTTTAAATCGGGTGGAGGTAAGAGTCGTGCCTGTTTTTGTAATTGATATTCCATAAACAGGAGCATTAAATAGTTCAACCCCCTTATTCCAGCGCCTGACATCCCAGAATCTATGTTCTTCGAATGCAAATTCAACACGTTGTTCATTCCGGATTCGTGTTCGCATTTGATCTTGTGTCCAGTTCAGTGATGCATCCAGATTACCCGCTACCCCCATACTTCTCACTCTAACCTGACTTAAGCGTTGGTATACTGAGGCATCTGGTGTACCTAAGTATTCGTTTTCAGCTTCTGCATAATTCAGCAATGCCTCAGCATAGCGGTATAATATCCAGGCCCGGGGTTTCATAGCGGTGCCCAAATCCAGATTAATTTCCGGAAGTACAAATTTTTTCAAGTAATAACCTGTCTTAGTATAATCAATGGTCTTGTTAAGTCCATCTAAGCCTCCTACAAAAGTTTCTACATTTCGTGTTTTAAAAGATACACCATTATACAAAACAGTGGCCGCCAATCTTGGATCCCGATCCACTGAATACATTTTTGCTTCATGGGCAAGGTTAGTCGGATCATAAGGAACATATACACCATTTATCTTTATCTCAAATGCATCGACCAGATTCTGTGTTGGATTTGTATGTCCTTGTCCTTTGGAGTAACCATTCGGAACGTTACTGAACTCAATATCATTTCTATTATAATACTTATCGGGCATAATGATTTCTTTGTCGAAGGGTGTTGAAAATGGAGCCGCATAATTAGTATTCAAGACATACAGGTTGCCATTACTTTCACTGAAATCAATAACAGCTTTAGCAGCTTCAGCAGCTAAGCGCCATTTTTCCTTATCGTTGGTTGGATTATTCAGGGGACTTGCAGCATAAAGCAAAGTTCTTGATTTTAGCATCATGGCAGCTCCCTTGGTGGCATGTCCTTTTGCACCATCTGAATAAATAACAGGCAAAACGGCAGCAGCTTGGTCACACCATCTGACAATTGAATCTACCACTGTAGCATATGGTGTTCGGGCAATATCAAGCTTGGTAGTATCCGGGGCAAGGATAGAAGTCACCATAGGAACATTTCCGTACCTTTTTAATAACTCTGAATAAAAAAGCGCTTTCAGAAAAACTGTTTCGGCTTTTAATCGTTCTCGTAATTGTGAGTTTTCGGTAGGTTTACCATTTGCATCCAACACGATATTATTCGTAACAGTTGATTGGTCAATATATTTGAAAAACAAATAACATTTACGGATTCCGGCATATAAGCGCCACCATTGATCGTCAATCGTTTTATTTGGACTCCAGGCTCCATTGGTCATGTTATGAATATCAGATGAACCGCTCGATTCCATTCCGTCATCCGTGGCACAATCAAGCATTGCTCCACCTATTATATTATATGAAAAATCATTACGAGGCATATAATTGTAAATACTGGTTTGCATTCCCATCATAAGACTTGGGTCACGCAGAATCTGACTGTCCGACAGGGTATCGTCAAACTGTTTATTTAAAAGTGATTCGCACGAACTAAGCGTAATTGTCACGATTAGAAAAAGGATTTTTATGGATTTCATATTCATAAAGTATTAAATAATAAACATTAGAAATTTAGCGATGCCCCAAAACTTAGGATTCTTGTTTTACCATAACTCCAGATAGGTGCCCCCGGATATTCAGGATCTCCGATTTTGGCCTGATCATAAAGCAGAGCTAAATTATAGCCATTGCAGAAAAGTCGGATACTTTCTAATTTAATGGCTTTCATCCATGCTTTTGGCAAGGTGTAACCAATCTCAATATTTTTCAACCGAATAAAGTCAGCTTCTTTAATGTTCAATGTGGAGTTTTGAGTATTGTTAGTGGATACCGTGGTTAATAAACGTGGATAAAGTGCAGTACTTCTGGTATCAACAACATTACCATTTTGATCTGTATAGTTTGCCCAACGTGAATAAGCACCTACGGCTAATTTCCCACCATTCGGTATGGCATTGCTAAATTCCAATGGAATATAGACTTCCCTGTTAAAAAGTCCAACAATCTGAACTCCAATATCGAATCCTTTAAATGATAGTTTTAAGTTTGCTGAGGTAAATAAATTGGGTATTCCTGTACCCCCCAGACGGGTTTTGTCATTTCCATCGATGATTCCATCATGATTCAGATCAGCATATTTCACATCACCGGGAGCATAGGTACCAAATTTTTGAACCGGACTGTTTGCTATATCCGCTGCATCATAGAAGAATCCCAGACTTTTGAGTCCCCATTCTCCGAAACTCTGTTTTCCGATCCCTTGCAAATTCGAAGATAAACCATTTACCTCTCCATTTTCAATTACCTTATTATCTGAGAATGTTGCACTAAGTTCCATGTTTAACCTGAAATCTCCCATCTTTTCATTCACACCCAAGACAGCTTCAATGCCTTTTGAATTTACTTTACCAATATTTGTATATGATAAAGTTGAGCCGAAGATATCCGGGAGTTTATTCATCGGCGAAGCTAACATATCAAAGCGATTATCGGTGTAATAATCAAATGAGAAGTATACCTTATTAAATAATCCACCATCAATGCCTATGTTGAATTGTTTTGACTTTTCCCAGGTAAAATAAGGGTTTCCTGCCTGTGATTCTACGGTTCCGCTGGTGGACGAGTAAGTTGTTCCAAAGGGATAACCTTCTCCAGTAGTATATTGGGTTTGATATAAATAACGTTGAGTCGAAACCTGACCATTATTACCTACTAAACCGTATGATGAACGGATTTTAAGTTGAGTTAAAATGTTACTTTCTGACAAAAATGATTCCTTGTGTACATCCCAGCCTCCGGAAAACGAATAAAAAAGTCCAAAACGACTACCCGGGGCATAATTGTCATTCCCTGATTTTGAAAGTGACCCCCCTAAAAAATAACGTTTTAAAAAACCATAATTTAATGTTGCACCATAATTCAGGTTTACATAAGGTGAATATCGTGGAATGAACTTTTGATCCAGGTAAGTCATCACGGTTGCCTGCAGGGAATGATCCCCAAAACTTCTGTCATAATTGATCGATCCCCATAATGAAGTCGTGTAATTCATATCATTACTCAGATCTGTGCCATCGCTCAGTGGTTTATCCAATCCAAATTTTGTTTGAACTAAATTAGCATCCACACTATACACGGCAAAAGACTGTTGTTTTTGATAGCCATAGGTATTGAACCCGTTGTAAGCCCCTGATACGGTAATAGTAAGACCTTTCGTAATAAAGTCCAGTTGTTGGGTTGCTTCCAGCATGGCTTGCATATTTCGGTTATTTACTTCCTGATACCCTGAGCGTGACATCAATCCTACCGGATTATTGAATTTAGTGGAAGTTCCACCCAGCATGCCCGTAGGTGTAAAAATAGGGTAAGAGTTTGGTAATTCGTGCATGATCGTGCTCCAAATAGTAGAATTCCCTACAAAAGGTGATTTGTTTCGAGCTATTTGACCCGATAAATTAAATAAGACACTAAGTCTTTTGTTGATTTGAATATCAAGATTCGTACGCATATTATACCGTGTAGAACTTGCATTGGTAGAATACTTGGGATCTTCCACAGCATATTTGTAAAAACCTTGTTGATCCATCACTCCCAACAATATACTATATTTGGCAAAGCTACTTCCGCCCGAGATATTTAAAGAATATCGTTGAATCGGTGCATTCGGTTTTAAAAATTGACCGATATAATCCACACTTGGATTGGTATAGATATTATTTCCTGTCTGATCTTTGTATTTAGCTAAAGTGGCATCATCATAAAAAGGTATCGGACTTCCTTCATTAAACTTAGCTTCATTAAATAATTTTCCATATTCATACGAATTTAGAAAAGTGGGTAATCCTACCAATTCCTGAAAACCAGTTTGAGCATCTAATTTGATAGACATTCTACCGGCTTTTCCCCGCTTGGTAGTAACCAGAATGACCCCATTTGCTCCTCGCTGACCATAAATGGCTGTCGAAGCAGCATCTTTAAGAACTTTGATCGTTTCAATCTCGTTCGGATCCAACATCGTGTAATCACCTGGAGCATTATCTACTAATACCAGTGGCTGGGATGCCCCTCCGGACAATGTACGAAAACCCCTTAGCCATAAATTGCTGCCATCTGATCCGGGAACACCACCCATTTGCTGGGCAGATATCCCAGTAAGAAGTCCACCTAGGGCATTACTTAAATTATCCGTGGCATGAGTTTCTAATTCACTACCTCTAATTACGGATATTGCAGCGGTATTCGTTTTAACATTATACCCAATAGTGATGGTAGAATCCGGGCTTCCCGGACGATCAGTTTGTCCAAACACTCCTGAAGGTATAAAGGAAAGAACGATAAACCCGAAGGACATTAAATGTTTATATATCGATAGATTATTTTTTATTTTCATCATCATAAAATGTTTTTTTTATGGTCGTGTGATTTGATTTTCATTTTAATTATCTGGTTAAAGAAATTGTTCTTTTTAATTTCTTATAATATCCTGCCAACCTGGATTCTGAGTCAATTTTGGATTTCTCTGAATTTCTTCAATGTTAATGGGATACAAGATGTATTGATCCGGATTATCGTAATGTTTCCGCAAAGGACCAACAGTTTGTGAAAAATCATACACAAATGTTCCATCCAGGTTTTTGGTAGCTACTACCTTGTGTAAATCCCGTGCCAACACATCACCAATACCCCAACGGCGAACATCAAAAAATCGTTGATCTTCAATGCAAAGCTCCACTGAGCGTTCATTTCTTACTTTAGCATCAAAATCTGCCTGGGATATAGAGGAAGGTAAGTCACTGATTCCAGCACGTTCACGAACCTGATTGATCGCCCATAAAGCCGTTATCCCACTCCCATTGGCCGAAGAATTCGGTCCGCCTGCCTGATTTTGAGCTTCGGCATACATTAACAAAATATCGGCATAACGTAAAAATATCCAGTTGAGTAATGGATTTCCTTTCCTTGCAACACCATTCACCGTTCCTACAAGTACGTTTTCATCCCAGTATTTTGTAAAACAATAACCTGTATAGAAATAGGCAGCCATACTGCCAACAGCTTGATAACCTAAGTTTCCACCTGTATAATATTCGCAGGTGATACCTTGCCAGTTAGCACCATTGTAAATCATGGACTGGTTAAAACGCGGATCCCGCCTATCCTTATTATACATATTGGCCATGTGATCCGGATTATTCCGGTCAAAATTTACATATTGACCCGTTACATTATCTTTAATCTCGTAGCAATCTACGAACTCTTGTGTCGGTTGAAAATTACCATAGGTCAAACCACCCAAAAAGTTTGGTGTCCACATATACAAATCCCACATATTCTTGGGTGCGGAATTCTGGCAATAGAGAATCTCTGAATTGAATGTTTTAAGAAAAACATCCCGATAATTAGGCATCAAATGATAAACATTCAAATTGATCACGTCCAATGCAGCTTTTGCAGCATCTTGCCAGGATATGCCTGATCCACGTGTTGACCAATACGGACTGGCACCCCAGATTAAAGCTCTTGCCTTTAGCCCCATAGCCGCACCTTTCGTGGCTCTTCCTAACCATTGGGATGATGAAACCACTGTATCCATCAGGGCTGCACCTTTATTACAGTCCGATACTATAGAATCAATACAGGTCTTTATATCGGCACGTGGAGGACGTTGGTCATCACTTGCTTTTACAACTTTGTAAACCAATGGCACTCCACCCCAACGTTTTACCAGTTCAAAATAATGATGTGCCCTTAAAAAATAGGCTTCACCTACCATGGTGTTCATCTCTATTCGATCGGCGTCTGTAGCCAGAGGAGCATATTTATAATTTTCGAGAAAGATATTGATCGCACGGATCGATTGATACGAAAATCTCCATCGCCTGGCAACTTCAAAGGCATTTCCCCAGTTTGCATTCTCGCCCCGGTTCATCCACCCCCCGCTGATCAATTCAAAGGTGCTGTTATCGTTCTTTGATCCCATACAATAATCATCCATGTTGGAAATGAGGTCGTAACCCCAGCTTTCCGTAAAATCTCCATTCACAAAAGAAGAAAAACCACTCCGCAGCGTCTGATAGAGATCTATCTGGTATTGCCTTGTCAATTGTAAGTCACTAAAAACCTGTTTTTGATTGAGCGCCGAGGTAGGTGCTCTGTCAAGAAAATCAGAACAGGAGGTAATAAGTATGGTAAAAAGAAACGGAATTAACCATTTTATGTTTTTTATAGAATTCATAGGACTTGATTTTTTAAAAGGTTATATTAAAACCGCAGTTTACTACACTCATTTGGGGATAAAATGTACCATCCCCTGAACCGGTCTCCGGATCAAAATACTTCAGATGATCAAATAGAATAGCGAGATTTACACCATTTGTATAGATTCGAGCAGCACTGATTCCAATTGATTTCACCAATGATTTTGGCAATGAATATCCAAATTCAACATTTTTCAATTTTATATAGGCTCCGTTGTATACATTTCCAAATGCTCCAAATGAAGTCACCCCGTTATTAATTGCACCTCCACTCCCTGCATTTGAGTGTAATGTTGGATAAGTTGCATTTGCGTTCTGATCAGCTGTAAGAAACGGATTCCATCTTCCTACTTCATTGTTGTTTTGTCCTTTCCAAAAAGTCAGGGTGACATGATCCACACCTTGTAATAACACACTAAAATCGAACCCTTTATAACTTCCACCTACTGAAAAACCATACGATATCTCAGGAATATTCGTGTATTGTGAAGCAAAACGGTCAAGTGTATTGATCACACCGTCTTTATTGTAATCCCTGTATTTCCGGTCACCAACCATGGGTACTCCAATGGCTGCCTGTGAAGGAGAATTTGCAATATCAGCAGCCGATTGAAAAAGACCAATACATTCATACATGATCGGTTGTCCAATTGGTTTACCTTCCAGTCGTTGCCAGGGTGCAATGGAAGTTGGCTCATCGATAGAGATAATTTTATTCCGTGCAAAAGTATAATTCCCTTTTACAAAGTAATTGACGGCACCAATTTTACTCCGGTGAGTTAATTCAATTTCATACCCATGGTTATTCGTGATCCCTTTGTTTGCAGCGGGTAACTGAGCTCCGCCTGTTTTAGGAACAGTATTCGCTTGCGAAATTAAAATATCAGACCGATCTTCATTAAAAAGATCCATGACCAACCCTAGTTTTGAATTAAAGAAATTAGCTTCAACGCCGATATTCGATTTTTTTGCACGCTCCCATGTAACATCGTTGTTTCCAATACGACCTTCCATAATTCCATTCCATAACAAATAATTGCTTCCAAACCGGTAACCGCCACTTTGTGCATAATCGTTATAATATAAGAACCGTTGCTCAACACCTCCTATGTATAATTTGTCATTCCCTACTTCACCATACGATCCACGTACTTTCAAAAATGAAACAAAATCAACCCCTTTCATGAATTTTTCTTCTGATACCACCCAACCCAATGACATGGCTGGGAAAAAACCAAAGCGCTTCCCGGGTGCAAAATTTTCAGAACCATTATACCCAATGTTTACTTCACCGAGGTATTTCTTATCATAACCATAGGTTGCTCTTCCTACAATGCCTTGATAGCAATAAGGAGTAATCGCTCCATTCCTGTATTCCTGTTGGTTATAAAGCACAAGTCCGGTCAGTTCACTCTTACCAAAAGTACGGTCATAATCCAAACCAAACTCTTCATACTGTTTGTTAGTATTCAAATAAGTGCCACTTGTATAAGCCAATGCAGTCCCTTTCTTTGCTTGTTGATAAACTGCCTGATCGGTATTCGACCAGTCACGTTTATAGGTGTCATATCCTTCCCAGTAAACAGCATTATAACTAAACTGACTGTCGAAGCTCACGTTTCCACGGGCTTTGAGTCCCTTGGTGATAAAATCCAAATTATATTTCAAAATGATGGAAGACTCGATATTACTCTTGGTTTGGTTTTGAAAACCATTCTGAGTAAGTAATGCAGCCGGATTATCCATATTGGGGAGTTCGGCAAATCCTACACCCGGATAAGCAATGGGAGAAATCAAACTGGTTAATCCATAGAGATAGGAATACAAAACGCTCGAAGTCACATTAGGCGAATTTATTTTTTCTACACGCCCGGCTAAGTTTAGCGTAGCTGTAAAGTCTTTAGTCACATTTACGTCCACGTTCGAACGAAAATTATAACGGTCGTATTTGTAATTACTGTCATAATTTTTCTGGCCCACATAATATTGTGAAGACAAATCCTTGAAATAACTGCCCTGATCAAAATACCCGCCGGAAATAAAATAACGTATCGATTTGCTTCCACCGCTTACATTGAGATTATATTGTTGCTGGGGAGCATTACCTTGAGTCAGGTCGGCAAACCAGTTATTGTTAGGATATAATAATTTCTCATCAGCAGTCGAAGTACCGGCCACCACCCGGGCAATGATAGCTAATTGATTTTTACTGTAAAAATACTTCCCAGTCCCGTCTGCATTTTTGTTATCATTATAGTACCCTTCCTGGTATAATTCGGCGGTAAGTTGCGCATCCCTGAATTTGGGAGTCCGGGTTGGATTTTGAAAACCTACCTGGGAAGAAAATTGTATTTTAGCAGGACCTTCCGTCCCTCTTTTGGTGGTGACCAAAATAACCCCATTCGCACCCCGTACCCCATACACAGCCGTGGCTGATGCATCCTTCAGAATCGAAATGGTTTCTATTTCATTGGCATCAATTTCCGTGAAACTTCGTTCCACCCCATCCACTAAACAAAGTGGTGTAGCAGCTGCTCCCTCCAGGGTCGATTTTCCGCGGATATAAATTTCAGCATCATCCCTGCCCGGTTCTCCCTGGCGTTGCATAGCAATCAATCCGGGTAAACGGCCATTCAGTGCATTACTGATGTTTGCCACGGGCGTTTGAATGATATCTGCTGCTTTAACCGTGGATATAGCACCGACCACTGTTTCTTTCTTTTGGGCACCATATCCAACCACGACTACCTCATCAAGACTTCTCAATGATTGGGCAATCGAAATATTCAAGACTGTTTTTCCTTGAATATCCACTATTTTTGGTTCATAACCCACATACGATATTTTTAATTGTCCATTTTCGGGAGCGTCTATCGTAAACCGGCCATTCACATCAGTTACCGTTCCTTTACCGGTACCATTCAACATGATGGTGGCTCCTATGACCGTTTGATTCTTCTCATCGGTAATAATACCGCTTACTCTGGTTGTCTTATTGGCAGGTTTTACTTTTTCGTCCACCTGCTTTTGCTTTTTTGTAATATAGACCTGCTTCCCGTCGAGCTTATATGCATTTAAACTGTTCTTGAAAAGATCTTCCAGCACTTTCGAGACGGGTTGATTTTTGACGTCAATACTGACTTTACGGCTCAGGTCAACATCTTTGTCCGTATAAAAGAAAACTATCTGACTGCTTTTTTCAATCAACGTTAAAACCTCTTTTACCGTTATGTTCTTTTTTTGTATGGTCAGGTTTGCTGTTTGTGCGTAAACTGAACTCAATATTACTTGAGCAAAGATTACAACCAAGATACCTAAGCAACGTTGTATTTTACTTTTTAATAATTTGCCTTTCGCAGTGTTTTTCATATAATTGTACTGATTTAAATTGAATTGTTAGTAGCAGCACGTACTTCCGTACTTTATCCGGAATCTGAGCCGAATGGTAAAAATATCCGGTTATTCGAAGGTTAATTTGTATTGTATTTCATAATAGGATTGTTTTAATGATATACTTGTTTATTGTTTTTTTTGACATAGCTTTGGCCAGACAGCAGAAAACTTAATTTGAATATAGTTTGGAATTGTAACTTAGAATGTCATTCAAACTTAATCCGATATTCATTATCCTTCACGGCATAACTCATAGAAGTAATTTCAGATAATCCATTCAACAGATGGTTCAGGTCGTCCTTAAGTTCCAATTTACCTGAACAGGATATTCCGGATGGATTTGAAGGTAATTTCATAGTTACATTGTAATAGCGGGATAGTCTTAGCAATATATTTTCAATAGGTTCATTATGAAACATATAGTTGCCATCGTGCCACGAAGTATAGTTTTCTACGTCAACATTTCGTAATGTACTGGCTTGATCGGTGTAGGCAAATAATTGATTGGGTTTAATAACTGTAGATTTCCCGTTTTTTGGCTTTACATTCACCGATCCACTTACTAACACTACATTAGTTTGTTTATCTTCCTTATAAGCCGATACATTAAAAACAGTTCCGAGCACCTGAACGTCTAATTTCTCTGTTTTAATAATAAACGGACATTTTGCATCGTGAAACACTTCGGCAAACACTTCACCATCCACATATATTTCACGTTTATCTTTTGCAAATCGAGTGGGATAAATAACGGTAGTACCGGTATTAACCCAAAGGGAAGTACCATCCGACAGTTTTAAGAAAGCACGTTTCCCGTAAGGCACTCTCAATTGATTAAACTTTTCGATATCCTTAACCAGATCAGTTGGTTGATTTGCTGCAACTACTTGTCTATTCACCTTCAAATCGCCATTTGTGTCATATTCCACTTTTGCCTGGACTCCTTCTACAGCCAGGGTATTACTACCCGAAACCAATTGTATTTTATTCGTTGGTTGTTTTGTGTGAATGATATTTTCGCGGGCAAAATCAGCAATGGATTGTGATGGATCGGCTTTTCCGGTTCTTAGAAAAGTAAAGAGTGAAAATCCAACGACTGCTACTATGCTGCAGGCAACAGCTGCATAACGTATAAATTGAAAACGTTTTATCCTGAATACTTTCTGACGGTTAGTTTCAGTTATCCGTTCCCAAAGCAAATCAATTTTTTCAACCGGCACTTCCGGTTGATTTTCATGTAACCCTTTCAATGTCATGTAAGCCGAAATAAATTCATCAGCATTTATTTTATGATCATCAATGAGTATTTTCCAAAACGTTTCGCTCTCCGGGGTGGGATTGAGCATCGAATCCACGAAATAGTCGTCGGTTAAATAGTCTTCGGATTTATATGTATAATATTGTATAAACATTTTGATAGTTAGCGAGGATTAGTCTTTATAGTTAAGTGTTTGATTTCCTTTTTCAGTACTCATTTTAAATGTTATTTTTTATTCACTAACATAGAATGAATAAAAGAAGCAGTAATAACGTAAATGCGGCCACTGATTTCAATTTCTTTATGGAGCGATGAATCAGGTTTTTAGCCGATTGATAGTTGATATTCATTAATGTTGCAATTTCTTCACAGGACATTTCTTCCACGAAGCGATGATACAATGCTTCCCGTTGATTCGCATTTAATTCCGAGAGCAGGCTTTTAACTAACAATTGCTTTTCTGAATCTTCTTCCATCTCAATCCAGGATTCCTGAAAATCCCTTTCAACTAATCCCGCCGTATGTGTTTCAGTAATTTCGGAGGTATTTGATTCTTTCTTTAATAGAAAGAATAATCTATTCCTGAAAGCGGCTAAAAAATAATACTTCAGATTGTCAATTTTCTCTAGGTTCTTTCGATGGGTATAGATATCCACAAAAATATCGTGAATAGCATCCTCGATCAGTTCCGTTTTTGCACGAAGCGATAAACCGAAGGCATATAAGTCTTTAGCGTATAATTCATAAAGAGTGGAATAAGCATTGTCATCCCCGGCAACAAACTCGTCACGTAAACGATGAATGGCTATTGGTTCTAACGGTGAGTTTTTGAACTTCATGGAGAGATTAAGGTAATCTTGTGATTTCATATATAGGGGAGCGATTAATTATAAAGTACTCACTTTGGTTGTTAATTGTGAGTATTTATTTCTGGAAGCGTGAATTTAGTGAAAATTTAAATGAGTATTTCGATATTTATCAGTCCATAACTTATTTACATATTCTTAATTCGGTTCTAATATTTAGTCTGTAAATATACTAATCTTTATCTTGTAGACCCTTATTTATTAGTTATTTAACCATTAACTATATTGTTAAACCTGTAATCCATAGTGTTTCAATTACTATGAATAAAAAAAGCCCAAAATAAATTCTGGGCTTCAACTAAGAATATTTGTAACTATTTATCAATACACACAAATAATTAATTTTCATGCGCACGGTATATTTTTAGTGTTTCATCTGATAAAATCCTATAAACTGCCGACACTACCAACTCTCACGAAACAAAATGAACCCTATAGACACAATAGAACATATTAGAAATTAAAATAACCTTACTTAGCAACACGGTCACATCGTCGGTCATCAGGACTATTTGCAATTCTGCCAGTAGAGCGTCTTCTCTTATTAGTTCGCTGAAAAATAGTTTATTTAATCCTTTTCATAAAATCAGTTGGATTTTCGCTAAAATATTCTTTAAAACATTTCGTGAAATAGGAAGGGGAAGAAAAACCGGTTTCGTAGGCAATTTCTGAAATTGATTTTTCTGTGTTGAGCAATAACTGTTCAGAGGCTTTCAAACGGATTATACGCACAAGCTCGTTTGGGGCATAATTGGTAAGCGATTTTATTTTGCGATACAACTGAACACGTGACAATCCCAGGCTTTTACCAATTTCATCCACGTTCAAATCACTATCAATCAATTTATCTTCAATTATTTTACGGAATTTACTGATAAACGTTTTGTCTATTTCTGCCACCTTCTCTTTCCGGTCCCCAAAAGTAAGATTCTTCTGGAAATAGGTTTTAACTTTTTCCCGGTTTTCAATCAGTTTACGAACCCTGATTTTCAGGAGACTTTCATTGAAAGGTTTCGGAATATAGGCATCTGCTCCACTTTCAAATCCAATGGCACGCTGCTCATCAAGGGCAAATGCTGTAAGCAGAATAACCGGAATATGGCTGGTAGATAGATTTTCTTTTATTTGCTTGCATAACTCAAATCCATCCATGACATCCATTTGAACATCACTTATAATAAGTTCAGGAACGAATTTCATGGCTTTGAAAAGTCCTGTTTGACCGTTAGCTGCTTCTATTATTTCAAAGGCTTCCACCAAAAGACTTTTAATGTAGGTTCGTACATCCACATTATCCTCCACTATTAACACCAATGGTTTGTCGGTTTGTAAATTGACTCTTTCAGTGATTTCTTCCTCTGATTCCAGAATCAACAGGTCATCTTCTTTCACCGAATGGGAATTCAGGACAGGATATTGCTCAACAACAGGTATTTCCTTTTGTTTAAAGGGAATTTGAACCGTGAAGATACTGCCTTTTCCTTCTTCACTTTGGATATTGATAGTACCACTATGTAATTCTACCAGTACCTTGGTTAAATGAAGACCTATTCCGGATCCCGAAGCACGGCTATCTACTTTATAGAACCGGTCAAAAATACTATCTACATGGTGTTCGGAAATCCCTACCCCATTATCGGAAACCGTTAGTTGGGCAAAAGAATCATCATTGTTTTGAATTTTACAAAGGCGAACATCAATCCTTCCATTTTCCGAAGTAAACTTAAAGGCATTGGAAAGCAAATTATAACAGATCTTTTCCATTTTATCCGAATCGAACCATAATGTAAAGTCTTCTTCTGATGCTTTAAATGAAAAATGAATATGCTTCTTTTTTCCAAACTCCATAAATGAATCACAGATATCAGAAACAAAGAGTTTCAAATCGCTAAAAGTAAAATACATCTGCATTTTACCGTTTTCATATTTGCGGAAATCAATAATCTGGTCAATTAATTTCAACAAAACATGTACGTTTTTACGCATCAACTGGATCAGGCGGTTTCCTCCGGTACTTAAATTCTCTTTTTCCAGGCTATCCAGCGGTCCTAAAATTAAAGTTAGGGGAGTCCTGAATTCATGTGATATGTTTGTAAAGAACACCAGTTTAGCCTGAGTAGCTTCTTCCAGATTTTTAGAAAGAACAATTAATTGGTCGCGTTGCTCCGATAATTCTTCCTTTTGTTTGTTGATAGCAATATTCTGCGATTCAAGGATCTTATTTGATTTATTTTTACCGCTGTAAGCCCTGATTAGCAATATCAACAGAACGGTAATTAAAAAGAGGACAAAGAATGAACTGAACAATAATACCCGTTGAGAACTATACTTTGCCAGATTTTTATCCAACACAGAATTTAGTTGTCCTATTCTGTTTTGATGTTGAATAATCTGGTCTGTTTGAAGCTTCAGTACACGTGCATTTGTTTTGTCAACTACTGCCGTATAGAGGATATTATCCCTCTCGAAAGGTTCATTATTAAGAATGTGTACAGCTGTCTGTATGGCTTTCTCGCCTCCTGTTGGATAGATAAAAGTGGCGTCTAAAATACCGTTAATTACTTTCTGAATACCGCCTTCTGTTCCGGGTAGTGCATCAATACCTAATAATATTGGTTTTTTTATTCCACTGAAAACAGTAATGGCTTCGTGGGCACCGGTTGCCATTTCATCATTATGTGCAAAAACCAGATCGATGGGAATCTTCTTTTGAAGCGCTTCAGCCATCCTTTCCTTCGCCTGTCTTCTCAACCAGCCACCATCGTTTTGATATACAACATGAATGCCCGAATTGTCTATAGAACAAGCCATGACCGACTACAAGCGTCTGGGTTATTCGGACAATTGGATCAACCAACGCCTGAAGAGTATTGAAATTCGTAAGGACCTGACCGATGAATGGAAACGACTTGGATTAGAGGAAGGAATTGAGTTTGCTACCTTGACTGATATTATCTATAAGACATGGGCAGAGAAAACAGCCAGAGAATATAAGAAATTCAAAGGATTGAAGAAAGAAAATCTTCGAGACAACATGACGAATAAAGAATTGGTTCTCAATATGCTTGCAGAACTGTCAACGAAAGAAATATCAGCTGTTACCAACCCCGAATCATTTCCGGAACATGAAGACGTGGCAAAGCGTGGAGGCACTATAGCCAAAGAAGCGCGTTTGAAACTAGAAGCTGAGACAGGGAAAAAGGTGGTTAGTCCCTTAAACGCGAAAAGCATTCGTTCTCTTGAAAACAAAAAAAACATCCCTCAAGAGGATGAAACCATATAATGTAATTGGTAAAATCCCGAAAGCAACCGCTCCCGCACGATTGTAATATGGGAGAATAAGTAAAGAAGAATAAAACAAAAAACGTTGAGTCAATAATAGCTATTTAGTTTGCCATGCGATACAATCGTACGCAACAAATGCATTATGGATGACCAGGTAATCAAATAAGGGGAAAATTCTATTCAAAAGACATTTAGCAGTTTAAATAGATAATAATTATTAAAATGCAAAATATAAATTCACTTTAATAGTGAATAATAAAATCAAAGTACTACTTTTGTATCCGAAATAGCAATGGAAATAGAATTTGATCAAAAATATCTACGAGAGCTTTTCGAGGACGCCAAAACCTCTGATAAAAAACACCGGTATCAACCGGGGATCATTAAGAAATATATAGACACGGTTACTGTACTAAGAGTAGCACCGAACCCTGAATTCCTATACAAATTTAAAAGTTTACACTACGAGAAAAAAGGAGGAGACCTGGGCGGAATAGAAGCCGTATGGGTCAACGACCAATTCAGACTGGAATTCACAACACGAACCGCAGGAGATGAACCCCCTGCCATTATCATTTGTAAATTGCTTGATTTGAGTAACCATTACAAAAAATGACACGTATGAAGACACAAAGCACGCCCCACTCAGCCACTCACCCAGGGGTAATACTAAAAAACGAACTCGACAGCAGGGATGTTTCGCAAAAAGAATTTGCACAAAGCATAGATATGCAAGTGACCATGCTCAATGAAATCATCAACCGAAAACGAACTGTAACTGCCGACATAGCCCTGGCACTGGAGAAGGCATTGGATATTCCAGCCGATTTCTGGATAAACCTGCAAGCACAATATGACCTCGACGAAGCGCGCATCAAAGAGAAGAATATACTCAAAATTGCAACCATTGAAAAATGGAACGTCATTAAACAATATGTTCCTGTATCTACATTCAACAAACTAGGTTTGCTGACGAATTCTCTGGCTGATAATATTCAGAAAGTTTGGGATATTTATGAGGTGAGTCACCTCGATGATCTGATTGAGAATTTTGCTAAGCACCGGGAACTGGTATTATACAAGAAATCAGAAAAATTAAAAAACGATCAAATCAATATCTTTGCATGGAGTAAGCTGGCTATGTACATGGTCAAACCGAAAGAAGTGCCTGGGTTTTCGCTTTCCAATGAAGCGGAGCTGGTTGAAAAATTGAGGAAAGTATTTGCAGGAAATACACGGGTTTTAGAACAAACAGAATCCTTGCTCAGCAGCTATGGTATCAAGTTTTTTATTCTCGAAAAGTTCGACCAGACTCCGATTGATGGGTATTCATTTTGGAGTGGCAACAATCCGGCTGTTGTGCTCACTTTACGAAAAAAAACGCTGGACAATTTTGCCTTCGCTCTGTTTCATGAACTGGGGCATGTATTCCATCACTTCCCTAACCAACCTATCGGAACATTTCTGAATGTAGAACATGCCAATTATTCGAATGAATGTTTATTGCTTGAAAATGAAGCCGACCACTATGCAAAAAATACATTGATAAATCATGCTGAATGGTTGGCTTTTATGAAGCAAAATCCTGTTTTCCGCTATGGTGTTACTGAACGAAGCATAAGAACACTGGCAGTACATAACAAACTCCACCCAAGTATAATTCTCGGACGATATTGTTATGAAACGAAAAATTATGCTGTAAAAACAAAGATTGAACGGAGTTTTAATTAGAAAAGAATCAAAGTTTCCAATCTCCTAATCAGAGAAAATAATTTTTAGTGAGGGCTTCATTTCGATGAGGCCCTCATTTTTTGTATGCTGTCCTTCCAAACAAGAGATAAATTCATTGAATTCCTACCTTAAAGACTTTGTTTAAATATAAAGGTTGTTAACAGTATAGTTAAAGTTTATATTGTTTTCTGAGGCTTGAACTATCAGGAGCTATCAGTGGCTATCAGGAGCTACAAAATGCACATATACTGAATGTTATCCAAGTTTTATGGCTTGTTTTGCATGAAAACACGCCGTATATTTGCATCGTCAACAGTAGAAAAAGTCGACGTTCGCCTGAAGACAGAAATAATTAAAAGTATTAAAATTTAAAAACAAAATTATCATGTCAAGAAGTCAAAATCCAATGACAGGTCACATGACCGGATCGATGGCAAATTTCACAACGTATGTCAATCATGGGCAGAACGTCATCGCTTCCAAGGCATTCAACAAAAAGGATGCAAATACTGTTTCTCAAATCGCCCAACGGGCAAGTTTCAAACTGATGGCAAAAGGATACCGGTCGTTCGGTGGCCTGTTGCGTAAAAACTTTCCGGAAAAGCCTGTAACTGAATCGGCTTACAATGTTTTCATGCGCATCAATTTACCCGAGGCCATTGACAACTCAGGGGGAGTGCCGATGATCGACTACAGCAAGCTGCAGGTGTCACAAGGCGCATTGCCCCCTGTGATGGTAACCAGTTCCGTAGCGGGAGCCACAGGCATTACGATAAGCTTCAAAACCAACACGGAGATAGCCGATGTCTCCGCCTCCGACCAGGTGGTGGCATTCGGTAAAACCCAGGAAGGTGAGCTGATCATTGCCCGGCAGGTCAGGGGCAACCAACCATTGACTACGATTGTTATTCCTTATCCGGGAATTGCTGCTGCCGATGTGGTTTGTTGCTACGTGATGGTACTGAGCCAGGACGGGAAGCAAGTATCGAATGCGGTGTATGTAGAGGTAGTGTGACCCCCAAGCCCCCTAAAGGGGGATGTAAAGAGTGGTAGGTTGAGATTTATAGGGTAGCTTACTATCGCTTAAAGAAAGAGAGCCATGAATGATTGAAAGATCGTTCGTGGCTCTTGTATTTCCTTCCGTTTAATGCGACCCTCCTTTTGATAAAAACTTTCATCCGAAAGGGAAAGCCATTCCTAAAACAGGCATCCAGTTCCATGCCGGAGATAAAAGTATTGTTCCCTCAAAAATCAACAATTGAGTCTTACGATTTGTTATTAATATCTCTGTCCGTTGAAAATATTAATATCTCTGTCCGTTGAAAACTCCTTCCTGTTTCTGGTACGATTCTATTTCAATTGTAACAATTTAAATTACCACATGAAAAAACTGATTGTATTTGATTTAGACGGAACACTTGCGGTGAGTAAGGCATCACTCGATGCTGAAATGTCTGAGCTGCTGCATAAACTTCTTGGAGTAGCCAGGGTGGCCATCATCTCGGGAGGGGGTTGGCCGCAGTTTGAAAAACAAATATTGACGCATCTTCCACAGGATGAAAGTTTAAAGAACTTATCCCTGCTTCCTACTTGCGGCACACAATTCTACCAATTCAAGGAAGATTGGGCTAAATTGTATTCTGAGGATTTCAACAACGAGGAAAGAAAGAAAATCATGGATGCCTTGAAAAATGCATTAAACACGGTGGCATTTAAAATTGAAAAGACCTGGAGTGAAACCATTGAAGATCGTGGCAGCCAGATAACTTATTCCGCATTGGGTCAGCAAGCACCTATCGAAGAAAAAGGAAAATGGGATCCTGATTTCAAAAAACGGGCACAAATACAGAAAATCCTGGCCACCTCAATACCCGAGTTTTCTGTCAGGCTGGGAGGTACAACTTCGGTAGACATTACAAAACCCGGCATCGATAAAGCCTATGGGATCATGAAACTTCGTGACACTCTTAAAATTGGCATTGAGGAGATGATCTTTATCGGAGATGCCATTTTTCCGGGAGGAAACGATTATCCGGCCAAAGAAGCTGGCGTAGTGTCCATCAGGATAAATGGCCCCGAAGAATCGAAACGAGTGATCGAAGCGATTGTTGCCTGTTTAGCGTTAGATTAGCACTAAACACATTATTTCTATTGTGAGCTAAAATAAGAATTACATAATTTCTAATTGATAAATATCAATAGTTCGTTTACAAATTTGTATCACGAGTTCATTTACATTTAATCTCAAATCTATATCA
>CAIYOZ010000210.1 GCA_903927945.1 uncultured Bacteroidales bacterium
ACGGATATGGCTCTGGTGGAAATTGGAACAGTGGAAAACATCATGAAGATGCAGACCTCCGTTTACATAACGGATTAAGTTCGCGTGAAAGTGGGTTTGGATATAATACAAAAACAGCTGCAAGTTCACGTGAAACCTCCAATCAATATACAGTGATAAGTAACAGTAATAGTCGAAATATAAATTCAAGTAAAATCAACAATTCAAGAACTGTTTCACGATCAACATCTAACGGAATAGGTTTAATTCGAAATGGCTATACGAACAGAACGAATGGATCCAATATCTCCAGTTACAGAACTTCTACACGATCTGGAATTTTAAATATCAATACCACACCCAGGACAAGTAATTACAATTCAAACAATAATTATTCCTCCAGATCGATGGTTAACAGCAACTCAAACTCTACTGGCATTCGGAGCATTAATTCATCAAGGAGTAATTATTCTTCAGGAAACAATTCAACTTATTACCCATCATCTTCTAATTCAGGAAACAGTAGAAGTAGTAGTTCTTCTTACAGTGGTTCATCAAGTAGTTCAGGAGGTTCTTATTCAGGGGGTGGAAGTAGTGGTTCCAGAAGTTCTGGAGGCGGAGGTGGACGTCGATAAATATTATTGAATATAAAAATTATTTAGGAACTAATACAAAAATCAAACAGATATGAAAAAGTATTTATTTATAATGGCTGTAATTTTCAGTTATTCTTCGATATATTCTCAAACAGTATTCGATGCAAACTCGAGTGCCAGTTCTGATATTAAGGGTACAGCACGTTATGTAAGTATGGGAGGTGCTTTTGGTGCATTGGGTGGAGATGCTTCTGCGATCATTGATAATCCGGCAGGACTCGGTATTTACAGAAAATCCGAATTATCTACAACATTGAATATGCAATTTCAGAAGTCTAATGCTACATGGTATGATGAGAAAGCCAGTGATAATAAAATTGGCACTATGTTTAATAATTTCACGTACGTAATCGCCTCACCAACCTGGAGATCACTGCAAGATAATTCTACCGGATTATTGAGTTCAAACTGGTCATTTTCATATAATCAAGTTAAGAATTTTGACCGCAATGTAACGATTAAGGGAGGTAAAACCCTTTCATCGATGACAGATTATATGAATTACTTTACAACAGCTAACAATACCAGCCCTGGCAATCTATCTTCAAATAGCGATTATAATAGTCCTTTCGACAATACGAATGTTTCGTGGCTTTCTATTTTAGCATGGGACACTTTTTTAACCGATACAATCAATGGTAAATATACCAGATTTTTAAACGTTGGGGAAATGGTATCCCCGGATTATCAATTAACAGAGCGAGGACATATTAATAAATACTCATTAGCATGGTCGGGGAATTTTAGTAACAATTTTTATTTAGGTGCTTCTGTTGATTATACAACTATAGAACACAGTTCTACCAGTATTTACAATGAATCATTTCAATCGGGAGGTGATATGAGTTTGATGAGTAACTTTTCAACCAATGGTGGTGGTGTTGGTTTAAATATTGGTGCCATCTATAAACCAACTTATAATTTACGATTTGGCTTTGCCTTTCATTCCCCCACTTTTTATAGCTTAACAGATCATTCATATTCTGATTTGTACACGAATTTTAAAACTGTTCACAACTATTCCGCGACCCCAAATGATACATATTATGATAATTCATATTTTCTTCAAAGTCCTTTACAGCTAAATGCCAGTATGGCTTTAGTATGTAATAAAGGAATTTTAAGTGCTGAATATGTTTATAACAATACTACCGGAATGAAACTTATGGACTCGAATGGCAGCAGCGCACCATATGATAAATATGAAAACACTGACATTAATACGATGTTAAAAAATGTACATACGATTAAACTTGGTGCCGAGTACCGGCTTACTAACAATTTATCTTTAAGAGCAGGATATGCTTACAAAATGGCTTCTGTCAATGATAATGCCATCAAATACCTTAATTTGAACAGCATCCGAACAGATACAGAGTTTTTCATTAACAACTCTAATACAAACTATTTTAGTTGTGGTTTTGGTTATCATGAGAGTTCATGGTTTTTAGACTTTGCTTACCAAAGAATAAATTATAACGAGGCATTCTATCCTTTTGATTACTCTGCAACTCAATTCATATCCAACAATACAAAACCAGCATCAGTGTCTACTTCTACCCAGAATCTAGTCGCCACACTGGGATTGAAATTCTAAAAAAAAGACATAAAGTTATATTCTAATTTTCATAAAGGCCGGTTTAATTACCGGCCTTTAATTTTAATGGAGAATAGAAAGCAGCTTTATTATTTGTCTCAGCCAAATGCTTCCCGCACGTTGCTTTGTAATATGCTTCAAAAGAAGTACCTTTGTCCCCTCAAATTTATTTTCAATTTCATTATAGAATCATGAGCTTACAATCCGAGATACTTCGTAGAAGAACCTTTGCCATCATCAGCCATCCCGATGCCGGGAAGACAACCTTAACTGAGAAATTACTCCTTTTTGGGGGTGCCATTCATGTAGCCGGGGCCGTAAAATCAAATAAAATAAAAAAAACGGCAACATCTGATTGGATGGAGATTGAAAAACAACGTGGGATATCCGTTGCCACTTCTGTTATGGGATTTGAGTATCGCAATTATAAAATCAATATCCTTGATACTCCCGGTCACCAGGACTTTGCTGAAGATACTTATAGGACACTTACAGCTGTTGATAGTGTCATCATCGTTATTGATACTGCAAAAGGTGTGGAAGCGCAAACAAGAAAGCTCATGAATGTTTGTCGCATGCGAAAAACACCGGTTATTGTATTTGTCAACAAAATGGACCGTGAAGGGAAAGACCCTTTCGATTTGCTGGATGAACTGGAATCAGAGCTGGGTATTCATGTTAGGCCGTTAAGTTGGCCAATTAACAGGGGAATCACTTTTAAAGGGGTGTACAACATTTACAAGCAAAATCTGGAACTTTATACTCCGAACCGTCAAACTATCAGTGAATCGGTAGCTTTTTCAGATATCAACAGCCCTGAACTTGAAAACTATGTGGGCACTCACGATGCTGATAAATTACGTGAAGACATGGAATTAATAACAGGAGTATATTCCACCTTCGATACAAAAAAATACCTGGCGGGAGAGCTGGCACCTGTTTTCTTTGGCAGTGCCCTTAATAATTTCGGAGTGAAGGAATTGTTGGATTGTTTTGTTGAAATAGCTCCCTCTCCAAGGCCAATACATACTCAGGAACGAGAAATAAATCCATTCGAAGAAGCTTTCTCTGGTTTTGTGTTTAAGATTCATGCTAACATGGACCCGAACCACCGAAGTTGCATAGCATTCGTGAAAATATGTTCAGGTAAATTTGAACGCAACGTAAACTACAAGCACATTCGTCATGGAAAGATGATGAGATTCTCAAGTCCAACTGCTTTTATGGCACAGAAAAAAGAAACTGTAGATGAAGCCTTTGCTGGAGATATTGTAGGCTTACCAGATACCGGTAATTTTAAAATAGGTGACACTTTAACCGGAGGAGAAGAGCTCCATTTTAAAGGGATTCCAAGCTTCTCACCAGAAATGTTCAAGTATATCGAAAATGCTGATCCAATGAAAACTAAACAATTGGATAAAGGGGTTAATCAACTCATGGACGAGGGTGTTGCTCAATTATTTACTAATCAGTATAATGGTCGAAAAATTATTGGGACCGTTGGTCAACTTCAATTTGAGGTAATACAGTATCGTTTGCTTCATGAGTACAATGCCCAATGTAGATGGGAAGCAATTTCACTCTACAAAGCATGTTGGATTAAGAGTGATGATGCACTTGAGCTTGAAAATTTCAAAAAACGGAAAGCCCAGTATATGGCAAAAGATAAAGAAGGAAGAGATGTATTTCTGGCTGATTCAGGATATGTACTTCAAATGGCTCAGAACGATTTCAAAAAAATTAATTTTCATTTTACCTCTGAGTTCTAACATCACAAGTTAAATTTATAAGCGATTAAACTTATTAATAATGGACAGCTTGCTTTATGCAAACTGTCCATTGTTTTTATAAAAATAATACCTGCAAAAACCTTTTTAG
>CAIYOZ010000211.1 GCA_903927945.1 uncultured Bacteroidales bacterium
GGAAACCAAATTGTGAATTCTAAAAAACTGTCGAGTTTTGCACAGTTTAATTTTTACACTACGGCTCTAAATCGGTGGCATGGAGAAGGGACTTCAAATTTTGAGCCTATATTAGATCTTACCCGTGCCCAGAATTTCCAGCCATCGACCAATCTTCTTGAAAGCGGTGCTTACTTAAGAATCCGTTCGATTCAATTAGGATATAATTTGCCATCAAGTATTTTAAAAGAACTTGGCATTAGCAAGCTTCGGGTTTATGTAAATAGTCAGAATCTATTGACTTTCAAAAACAATACCGGATATACTCCCGAAGTCGGGGGAGATATTTTAACAGGCGGTGTTGATAACGGGAGTACCTATCCGATTCCAACCACTTTTACGGCAGGCTTATCAGTTAACTTTTAATTTGACACACCATGAAAAAGATAATATTTTTCGTAACAGTCGGACTTTTTGGTTTAATGTCTTGCAATGAGAATTTTTTAAATTTAAAACCAAAAGGTGTTGAAAATTTTACCACCTATACAGATACAAGTCATCTGAATAAAAAGATCCTGGTGGAAGCTAAGTTATTACAAACTTATGCTACTTTAAGAATTTATGCTTTTCAATGGCCAGGTTTGGCAATGAACAACTATCCAACACCCGATGCTGAAAAAGGCAGTACACCTTCTGATGGTGGTGCTGATATGGTTTCGTTCAAATCATTAAGTTATACCCCGGGGAACACCTATGTAAGAGATTATTATGTAAACTGCTACAACACTATCTACTTATCAAATGAAGCTGTTGCGCTCATCGCTTCCTTGGCAGACACTGTTCCTTTAGCAATAAGAAAGACCTATTTAGCAGAGGCTTTGTTTTTGCGATCGGTGATGTATTACAGATTAGCACAAGCATTTGGAGGTGTACCTTTTGTAGATAAGGTATTGGGACAGAATGATAAAACTCCACCCCGGTCAACACGAGATGAGATATGGAGTAATATCGAAAGAGACTTGTTGTTGGCAATACCGTTTCTACCTTCCCGGATAGAATTGAATACAAGTGGAAACCAGGGTCGAGCCACTCAAAATGCTGCCAGGGCGGTATTAGCAAAAGTATATCTTTACGAAAAGAAATGGTCGGATGCCTTGACACAAACGACCGCAATTATTACTTCGGGTGATAATGACCTGAGTACTCCCTATAAGGATATGTTTTCTGAAGCTAATGAATATGGTCCAGAATCAGTTTTTGAAGTTTATTGCGACGATAAACCCACTTTAAAAATCGATTTAAGCAGTCAATTCGGACAAATTCAGGGAATTCGCGGAATTCCAAATTTAGGTTGGGGATTTAATGCTCCGAGCCTGGTGTTACAGGCTGCTTATGAAACCGGTGACCCTCGTAAATTCGCCACAGTGATTGCAAATGGGGATACTTTAGAAGGTACTAAGGTTAGAGCGGATGCAGCGAGTTTTCCATTTTTCAATAAGAAAGCTTACACGTTAGCCTCTGAAAGAAGCCAGTACGGTCGATCCACAGACCCTCAGGCTTATTGGATGAATATTCGTATCATTCGCTATGCAGATGTACTGTTAATGCATGCCGAAGCAGCCAATGAATTGGGGAATACTGCTGAAGCACTGGATAAATTAGAGCTGGTGAGAGCACGGGCACGGGCTGGTAACATTGCAATACTACCTAAAATTACCTTCACCGATCAAACATTACTTCGCGCTGCCATCCATCAGGAAAGGCGGATCGAGCTGGCTCTGGAATGGGAACGTTTTTATGATTTAATAAGATGGGACGAAGCAAAAACAGCTATTCCGAATTTCATAACCGGAAAACACGAACTTTACCCCATCCCTCAAACTGAAATTGACAGATCCGGAGGCATAATAACTCAGAATCCAGGCTATTAAACAGTGCTGGTATATAGATAAGCACATACAAATTAATAATGAACAGGCAAAAGAACATACCACATGACATTATAAGATTTTTCTCCTCTAATGGGGTATGGTTTCTTATGCCTTTGTTTTCCATTTACCTTTCATCATGCAAAGAACACGTGATTCCCACCATTGTAGTGAATAAAAAGGATGATACTTATTCACCTGCTAAGGTTCGGCCGGTTATTGATGAATGGCAACGCAAAACGTTCAATTATTTTTATGATGGGGCGAGTCCAACCGGAATGATTTTAGAAGGTAATGACCGTGGGGATGGAGGAATTATTACTATCGGAGGAAGTGGATTTGGATTAATGGCTATTATCGTTGGTTCAGAACGAAATTGGATCACCCGGGATGAAGCGGCTGCAAGGACTCAAAAGATAGTGAGGTTTTTAGGAAAAGCCGATAGATTTCATGGAATGTGGTCGCATTGGTATAATCCTGATGGAACAGCATCTCCTTTCGGTGATCAGGTTAAAACGGGCGATATAGTCGAGAGTGCTTTTATGGCAGCCGGACTGTTGACTGCATTAGAGTATTACACTTTGAACAATGCCGTCGAAACTGAAATACGTGATTCTGTGAATTCATTTTGGAATACTATGGATTGGAAATTCTATGCCGGACAGGATAATGTACTGCACTGGCTTTGGTATTCCCGGGAAAATCGGTTAGCGTTGGACGTCAGAGGATGGAATGAAGCCTGGATTGTATACTTATTAGCACTGGGAGCACCTGTTCCTCACAACATTTCGACGGATATATACCAACAAGGTTGGCTAAGCAACGGAGGGATTTATCAACCTAACAGGTCATATTATGGATACAATCTTCCATTGGGAGAAGCTAAGGGAGGACCTTTATTTTTTGCTCATTATTCATTTTTAGGTCTTGACACCAGAAAGATAGAGGACCAGCAAGTAAATTATTGGAAACAGAATGTGGATCATACCATGATAAACCGGAACTATTGCCTGGTGGATGCACCGGTTCAGTATAAATATGATGAAAATAACTGGGGACTGACGGCATGCAATGATGGAAAGCCCCCCTTTACGAATTATATGGCCAGATCTCCATTAAATGATGATGGTGTAATTGCTCCTACTGCGGCCTTAGGTTCATTTCCTTACACGCCGTTTTACAGTACCCAGGTATTGCTGCAACTGGCTAAGAATGGATTAACTGTAGGGACCTTCGGTTTTGTGGATGCATATTGTCTGCAAACTAATACTTCTAATAACAAAAATTTAGCAATCGACGAAGGCCCGATAGTGGTCATGATGGAAAACTACAGGTCAGGATTAATTTGGGACTTGATGATGAAAAATGAACATGTCAAGGCTGGCTTACATTTGGCAGGTGTAAAAGATAATCCTGATTACCTGGAAGGATTTAATTTAGCGGTTGTGAATACCGCGACAAAAGAATATGATATGATGCGTCACCCCGACCGGGAAGTTTATGAACTGAATTATGTAATAACTTCATCCGGTAATACTCATTTTACAATTACTGATAATTCGAATACAATTATCAGTGATACCACCTTAAATGCCGGAATGGGTGAGAATACCTTTGCTTTCAATTCATCCCGGATTGTAAACGGTAAACCTTATACCATTAAAATGAAATCTCCCGACGGAAAGGAATTTGTTTTATTGGCTAGATTGAGATAACAAATGATTTATAATTTAAACAATTTAAACACCAATTTTATGAAAAAACTACTTTTTACATGCTTCATAGCACTCGCAGCGAGTGTTATGACTTCCGCACAAACACCTTATGTGCTGGATAATTTTGAAAACGGACATGTTAACTTCACAACATTAGTAAATGTGAATCCAGCGACCAACATGGATACTGCTGTAGTCGCTAATCCTGCTTCTAGTACAGTAAATTCAACTGCAAAATGCTGGAGATGGAAACGTTTAGATGCCGGTACCGGCAACAATCAGCCTTGGGCAGGATTCTTTTCTACTTTAACCACTCCTATTGCAGCAGGTTGTCAAACAATTACTTTAAAATATTACCGTACCAATGCAAATTCTACATTGAAACTACATTTGGAAAGTAGTGGCTCTATAGAATTTTTGCCGAAAACAGCTCCGACAAAAGTGAATCAATGGGAAGATTTAACTTTCGATGTTGCTGCCAACTGGACTAAATCCGTCACAATATTCGGTTTTCAACCTGATTATCCTGTCGATGGTACGACTATTGATATTGGAGCAATGATGTATATTGACGAAATTATGGTTACACCGGGAACTCCTCCTCCACCTCCAACATCTTTAACTTTATTTGACGATAGTAGTAATACCCCCGCCGATCTTACCTATCATGATGGAAGTTATGTTAATGCAACAGCACCCAGTACTGTGTTGCAACCAGCAGCACATCAAGGTAAATTACCAGTAGTTACCACTCCTGTTAAATCTGGAACTAATGCATTGGAACTGAGTTGGAAATCAGTAAGCGGAGGTGATTGGGTAGCAATGGTGGCCGCCAATGCATTTGCTGTTTTTGATGTATCGAGCATGGTTAATTTAAATTTCTGGATTAATTCTCCTGCAATAATTCTCAAAACAGCAATGCCTTCACTTCACATGGAAGCAGCTGCGGGCAGTCCAAACGAGACTGGGAATGTTAATATCAGCAATTATATGACAACCGATTTAGCCGCGAATACCTGGACTAAAATAATTATTCCACTTGCTGCTATTTGGGCAGCTAATCCATTATTTACAGCTAAAGATCAGATTCATGGTGTATTCTTCACCCAAAACGCAATTGATAATGTTCAGCATATCCTGTATTTAGACAACTTTGTTTTTGACAAGGGTGCTACAGGTCTATTCAGCCCTAAAGTTTATAATGAAATAAATGCTTATTATTCGAATGGTGAAATACGAATACCAAATTATGTTGGTAACGTTAGTGTATTCGATATTACCGGAAAAACAGTTGTCACAGGTTTAGTTAGTGATGGAAAACTTAAAGTATCTGTCAGACAAGGTATTTACATTTTAAAAACGGCAGATGGAACTGCAAAAATTGCAGTATATTAAAGTACATCTGCGATCTTTGCCGAATGACTTGCGGATTGGGTTTTATGAAATTCGTGTTTTACACATGAAGACTTATTAAGAAGTTTTATAAATGAGGATGGTTGATTAAATCAACCATCCTCATTTTTTTTACCGTCTATTAAAAATCAGATAAAATACTAGAATATCGTATGCCAATTGTAATGGATTTTTTATTCCGTAAACTTTGGATTGAACAGCAAGAATCCGATATTGATGCCAAAATTCCAATTACTTACTGCTGAACTGAAGTAATTCACAAACATGCCAGCCGAAGCAATTTTAAAATTATAGACCAGGGAGGATTCACCCATAAAGCGGGTAGCAAAGAAGGGAGTTGAATAATATGGAGTATTATTGGCCGAACGGTTAATGGTTTGATAGGGTACAAACCAATAGGCTTCCCCGCGAAGATGCAAATCTTTTGTGAGATAATATATTGGTTTTAATCCAACGGCTGCATACTGATTCGCACTAAAAGATTCATTAAAAACTGTCCGGCTATAAGGCGTAGGTTGAAATGCCGGAACTTCAATCACACTCACGGTGTAGTTCTGCAAAAGCTTGCGCGAGGTTATCGCTAATTCTCCATAAGCACCTAGTGTAAAATAAGGAGACAACGGGAAATACTGTTCAAATTTTGCTTTCCACTGGATCCAGATATCAAACAGATCATTTACATTTTTTGAGGGATCATTTTCGGATTTGAATGTTTGTTCGCCCCCAAAAAGGTGCAAGGAAGTGGAATGGTTATATCCTTTCGTAGGATACATCACATTGTTCAATGTGTAATTTTCAACCCGTGTAAATAGGCTCGCGAGTGAAAACCGACTCTCATCTTCCTTTGTAGTGGATGTTATCAAAGCCCTGTTCTCGAAATAATTATCAGTCAGAAAGCCGTATCCCACACCAAACTCCAACCGTCCTTTCATACTCAGGGGGAAACCTGCACTTACCTTGCTGTAAATTTCATTCTTGGTGAAATTTGCCGTTCGGGTATCATTATAAAATAGCTGATCCCCCTTCAAAATAATCGAAATTATGAAGTATAACAGCCATTTTCACATACCAGCTTTTCTGGGAAGGCATCTCTATCCGTGTCCCAATTCCAAGTCCATTATAGACTTTCCCAAACTGAGCATCCACATAAGCCGATTGAGCATATTCGGTCAGATTCTGAAAAGACAACCCGAAATAAGCCTGATTGGAAGTCGAAGATGATACATTACCACCCAACATTACCTTGATATGATCCTGAGTCTTTACATTTAAATGCAAGTCAAAATTACCCGTCGATGAATTATATACAGCATGAGGTATTACTTCGAGTATTTTATCGTCTGAGATCAATTTGAAATAGGCTTCTTTAAACTCTTTCAGGGTAAAAACTTCATTTTTGTTATGAAAAACCTGTTGGATATATCGCTTTTGAAGACTATCGACCCCTTCCACCTCGACATGTTGAAATTTCAATTCAGGTAGTCGCCCCTTAAAGCTCATTCTTTTATTGTTAATTTCTTCGTTTGAAACGCGTCTGATAATCCGTGCTTTTATTTCATCCATATGCTTCATAGTTGAATCATATCCCAATTGGACCATTTCATCTACCCGGGAAAAATCGAAGAGCTTGAAATTAGGCATGTTGAATCGAAGCAGCACTCCTTCTTTTTTTGGTATGGTATAATCAGTCCGGGTCATGATCATATTCTGAATTTGCACCAAAATATCCCGTTGATCGGGTTTACGGGGATTATGTGCCACTACACTCCCAATCATCACATCCGGTTTAAAGTCGTTTCGCATGACATCTACCGGGAAATTATTGAAGATTCCACCATCAAATAACAACCGGTTATCAATGACTACCGGTTTAAACATAAAGGGATATGAAAGGGAAGCACGGATAGCATCTCCCAATACGCCATAACGGAAAATGACCTGTTCCTTGTTATAAATGTCAGAGGCGACACAACGAAAGGGAATAAACAACTTGTCGAAATCACCTCTTGCAATGGCATTGGCCTGAGAACTCAGGGGGACAAATGCATAATCCATTTGGCGTGGTGACACTATATTGGTAGGGAGAATGGCGGATTTAAGACTAATAGAATCTATATTGTGCGCATTGAAAGAGACCTCTACAAAAGCTGGTTTGGGATCTGAATTCCGATAGTAGTACTTGTAATTAGCATCAATTTCACCGGTAGACAAGAGTTTGAAATCGTTCGATTTAATGGTTGAAATCATTTCATCTACGGTAAAACCCATGGCATA
Organism: uncultured Bacteroidales bacterium; assembly: GCA_903927945.1. Taxonomy (GTDB): domain Bacteria; phylum Bacteroidota; class Bacteroidia; order Bacteroidales; family Paludibacteraceae; genus Paludibacter. The sequence goes on from CAIYOZ010000211.1 coordinate 7,310, forward strand.
CATCCCACCAACTATGGCACCCATCGATGTTCCTGCTACATAATCGATTGGTATGTTATTTTCTTCAAGGGCCTTGATAACTCCTATGTGTGTGATTCCTTTAGCTCCACCTCCACTCAATACCAGCCCCACTTTCTGAGCTTGCAACATGGATGTTAATGATATGATCAGGCTTAAAACCAGGAGATTTTTTTTCATTGATAAGAAGGTGTGACTAAGCACCGTAAAATTACAACAAAAGAATCTGAAAATATGTTTATTTGTCCGGTAATTATATTTTTCATAAAAAGATATGTAACAGGTTGATTTCTGAGACCAAAATGTCGAGATAATTGGTGTAACTCAAAAATGATAGAATCTTGGGTACAAAAGCCGGTAGCCTTTGATTTTTAGAGGATAATCCTTTAATTATTCTTTGAATCCTTAAATAGATTTAGTTGTTTGTAGATAATCTGATTTAATTATTACTTTTGTTATTCAGTTATCGGAAGCAGAACATGATTATTGACATTATTTCTTTCCTGTAATTCTTGATCGTAAACAATTCAAAGGTTCAAACGTTTGAATTTACTATTATTCATTTAATTTCCTCTCTATGAAATTTGGCTTTATTTTTATCGCATTGGGTATACTTGTTTCTTTAAATGGGTACATCATGGTGCGAGGTTGGCAGGCATTGCCTTTAGGTTCTTCGCTGCGTATTGTGTATCTGGTATCCACCATACTTTTATTTTTAGCTATTTTCGCCGGTATGATTTTTGGGAATGATATGCCTTCGGGTTTAGGAAAAGCCATTAGTTTTCTTGGATTCTCATATTTGGTGATTTTCATTTATCTTTTCCTCTCTTTTTTGTTGGTGGATATTCTTCGCCTGATAAATTTATTTATTCATGTAGCACCGGTATATATGGCCAGTTTCAGGTTGTGGATGATGATTGCTACGTTGGGAATAACCGGGGTTATCATGATCATAGGGAATTACAACTTTAATCACCCAAAAATAGTCACCTTAAATCTGAGTACGAATAACCCCACTCAAAATAAGGACTTGAAAATTGTAGTTGCGAGTGATATTCATCTGGGCATTTCAATTGACAAGAAAATGCTTCAGAAATATGTAAAGATGATCAATGATCAACATCCTGATATCGTTTTACTTGCCGGTGATGTATCCGACAGGTCAATCGTTCCTGTCATTAAACAAAACATGCTGCAAGAATTCCGTTCAATTAAAGCACCATTAGGGGTTTATGCAATCAACGGCAATCATGAGTATTATGCTGAAAATCCTACTGCTACGGAGGACTATTTGAAAAAGGCGGGTATTATCTTTTTACGCGATTCTTCCTGCCTGGTCAATAACAGTTTCTATGTCGTTGGGCGCGATGACCGTACGAATCATAACCGCAAAACACTCAAAGAATTGGTAAAAGGATTGGATCATAACCTGCCCAGGATTTTAATGGATCATCAACCCTATCAACTGGAGGAAGCTGAAAAAAACAATATCGATTTGCAGGTATCGGGACATACCCATAACGGTCAGATGTTTCCCGGCAATTTAATTGTCAAAAGTACCTATGAATGTGGATATGGTTATTTGAAAAAAGGCAACACGAATTATTATGTTTCTTCAGGCCTTGGACTTTGGGGTCCACAATACCGGATTGGAACGCAATCGGAAATGGTGGTAATACATTTGAAGATTTAGTGGTTTGGTTGACGGGTTGATTGGTTGATTAAGTTGATTGAGTTAATTGGTTAATTAGGTTGCTGTATAATTAGAGCTTTTACAATATCTTCTTCTTAAAATCTTCAAACTCTCAAACTCTTCAAACCTTAATCAACTTAATCAACTAATTAACCAATTAACTACCTCTTCCTTATGAAGAAATCCTTCATTAATTTACTGCATTCTTCTTCCAACACACCTACTACCACTTCAGTCTTGGGATGAAGGGCAAATGGGGCAAAACGATGGTATCCCCGTTTTTCATCGGTGGCACCATATACAATACGGCTTATTTGCGACCATCCTAGTGCTCCGGCACACATCACACAAGGTTCCACAGTGACATACATCGTACAATCGATCAGGTATTTCCCTCCCAGAAATTGTGCAGCTGCTGTTATAGCCTGCATTTCGGCATGGGCAGTGACATCGGTGAGCGTCTCGGTAAGGTTGTGGCTACGGGCTATAATTCTTCCCTGGCATACAATGACAGCACCCACTGGTATTTCGTCGCGTGAGGAGGCTAACATGGCTTCCTGAAGGGCTTGCTTCATGTAATACTCATCCTGATTGGTCGTCACGGAGTTATCCTGACTATAATATGAAATCCCCATGAATTTGCAAATAGTAAATCGTAAATGAATAAATCGTAAATTATTCGATGTCTTCTTCTACCACCAGGTTATCAATAATGAAGTTCTGGCGTTCAGGTGTGTTTTTACCCATGTAGAAAGATAACAAATCGGCCACGGCATCTTCCTTTTTCAAGGTTACCTGATCCAGGCGCATGTCCTTACCAATGAAATGTTGGAACTCATCGGGAGATATTTCACCCAATCCTTTGAATCGGGTTATTTCAGGATTTGCACCCAATTTGGCTAGTGCAGTCAACCGCTCTTCTTCCGAATAACAGTAAAATGTTTCCTTTTTACTCCGCACCCTGAATAGTGGAGTTTGCAGGATATGCACATGCCCTTTTTTAATCAGGTCAGGGAAAAACTGCAGGAAGAAAGTAATCAGCAATAGCCGAATATGCATGCCGTCCACATCGGCATCTGTAGCCACGATTACTTTGTTGTAACGCAGCCCTTCGATTCCATCCTCAATGTTTAGTGCAGCCTGGAGGAGATTGAATTCTTCATTTTCATATACGATTTTTTTGGTTAAACCATAACTATTCAATGGTTTTCCCTTTAAACTGAACACTGCCTGGGAATTCACATCACGGCTTTTAGTGATCGAACCGCTGGCTGAATCACCCTCGGTAATGAAAATGCATGAGTTATCGGTGTCTCCCTTTGAATCGTTGTAATGAATACGGCAATCCCTGAGTTTTTTGTTGTGAAGGTTGACTTTTTTGGCACGCTCACGAGCCAGTTTGGTAACACCGGCAATGGCTTTCCGTTCTTTTTCGGAATCCTGAATCTTCTGAAGCAAGGTATTGGCCGTTTCACTGTTGCGATGCAGGTAATTGTCCAGTTCTTTTTTCAGGAAGTCGGATATGAATTTATTCACCGAAGCTCCTCCTTTGGCCATATCACGTGAGCCTAACTTTGTTTTGGTCTGTGACTCAAAAATAGGCTCTTCCACACTGATGGCCACCGCAGCGATGATCCCGTTACGAATATCGGCAAGTTCCATGTTTTTGGAATAAAACTCTTTAATAGTACGGGCCACTGCCTCCCGGAAAGCACTTTGATGAGTACCGCCCTGAGTGGTATGCTGGCCGTTTACAAATGAATAATACTCCTCACCGTATTGGTCGCTGTGGGTAAAGGCAATCTCGATATCTTCCCCTTTGAGGTGAATGATCGGATAAAGTGCCTGCGCTGTTATGTTTTCATTCAGCAGGTCGGTCAACCCGTTTTTTGAAAGAATCTTTTTACCGTTGAAATTGATGGTCAGACCCGTATTCAGGTACGCATAATTGCGCAGCATCGTTTCGATATACTCGTCCTTATAGAGATAGTTCTCGAATAATGTTCCATCAGGTTCAAAATAGATCAGGGTACCACGATCGTTTCCGTCGCTGAATATTTCAGAATCACTGATAAGCTTACCCTTTTCAAATTCAGCTTTACGACTTTGACCTTCCCTAAAACTCTGCACTACGAATTTAGCGGAAAGTGCATTCACGGCCTTTGTTCCGACCCCGTTTAACCCCACTGATTTCTTGAAAGCCTTGGAGTCGTACTTACCTCCGGTATTCATGATAGAAACGGCTTCAATCATTTTCCCAAGTGGTATTCCCCTTCCGAAATCCCGAACTTCCACGCGTCCTTCGGTGACCCGTACATCAATAGCCCTGCCTGCCCCCATCCGATATTCATCAATACAGTTGTCCAGCACTTCCTTGAGCAGCACATATATTCCATCGTCGACATGGGATCCGTCACCTAACTTCCCGATGTACATTCCTGGACGACGACGCACATGCTCGAGACCTTCGAGGGTGATAATATTGCTGTCACCATAATCGACTGATTGTATATTATTTACAAACTCTTCCATAGAAACCAATGAACATTATTTACTATTTATGATATTTACAATTTAATTATTTCCGATTTACAACTTAAGACCAATTAATTAGCTAATGACTTATTAACCTTCCACCCTAATCAATTAACTAATTAACTAGTTAACATAATCAACTAATTAACCAATCGTCAACTCACCTTGTAATCCAGCTTTCCGGGTTCTGGATATTCTTATCTTTCCATACCTGAAAATACAATTCAGTTTTATTACCGTTTTCGTCATCAGTGTAAATCTTGCCAATAGGTTGTTTGGCACTCACTTTATCGCCTTCTTTCACAAAAATCTGTGTCAGGTTGGCATATACTGTCCGGTAATTCCCATGTTGAATGATGACTGCATTGTTGCTTCCCGGTATCGAAAAACGTTGCGTGACCACTCCTTCGAATACAGCCCTTGCTGAACTTCCCGATGGAGTTTGGATATATACTCCTTTATTATTTGTGGTGACATGTTTCAATACCGGATGTTGCTGAATACCGAAATGCCCACTGATAAACCCATTCGAGGTGGGCCAGGGCAAACGTCCCATATTCCGTTCAAAGCTCCCGGCCAGTAAATTTTCTTCCCTTGTAAGTACTGATACTGAAGAGCTGGAAGTAGTAGTGGCAGTAACCGCTTTGATTTCAGGCTTCGTAGCTTTAATCTCCGATTTTGTTACTGTTTTTGAAGTTTCCTTTGTCGACTTTTTTGTCTTTTTCTCTGCAGTAATCCGTCTGTTCTCAGCTTCTATTTTCTTGTTTTCTTCTGCTATTTTTCTATTCTCTTCAGCGACCCGTTTCTTTTCGGTTGCCTGGCGCCTGGCCTCCGATTTCCGGATTTCCTCGGCAATGACTCTTTCTATTTTATTATTCAGTTCAGCAGCCTTTTTCTGTTGGATTTTCAGGTCGACCCGAAGTTTCTTTTCCTTTTTCTGCAGGTCGGTGAGCAGACCCTTTTCATTTTTCTCATCCTTTGAGAGTTTTTGTGCTTCTGTTTCTTTCTGCTGAACTACTTTTACTTTCGTGGTTTTATGTACTACCAGGCTGTCATTTTTGTGTGCAATTTCAACTTTAACTTTTTCGATCTCTCGTACCTGATCCTTCCTGTATTCGGAAAATTCCTGCAAATATCGTAGCCTGCGGTAGGATTGGTCAAATGATTTGGATGACAGCACAAACATGATTTTAGCATATAAACTTTGATTGATATGTGCTTCCTCTACCAGCCTGGCATAATCGGACTTTAAAGTTACCAGCTTGTTTTCAAGTATACCCTTTTCCTCACCCAATTTGACAATCTGCACATCTAGCTGGCCTATCTCCGTACTAATGTTCTTAATCAGTACTTTACGTTCAACTATGTTCTTGGAGATGATCGTCAGTTTGTTTAACGAGCTTCGTTGTGAACTCTTGGTTTCGTTCAACATTTTGCTCGTGGTCTCAAGTTTTTGAAGAGTCAGCTTTCGCTGAGCTTCCAACTCTTTCACTGACTGTGCCTGAATGGATAAAATACATATCATCAGTGCGAACACCGGGATGATTATTCTGGAATGAATGTGGAAGCGCATTAATATAGTATTAAATAAAATCTTATCAATTAATTCGTTATTTTTTTAGCAGTTGATCGATATCACTACGGGAATACCGATCAGGATTTGTAGGAGTCAGTTTTATATCCGTATTAAATTCAACCCTTAATATCGAAAAATCACAGGATGCTTTCATCTTTTGACTGCTGGCCAGCAGGGCTATCTTTTGTGGATAGTTGATACCATTGGTCACTGTATAATCTTTATAATCGGTTTGCAACTGATAATCACTGTTTTTAGTCTTTAATATTACTTCTTGAATCATATTGAGCGGTGATAGCAGGGTGCTTTGAAGCATCTTATCATTCGTATACTCTATTTTAGTATCGCCGGCGGTCGATTGTGTCAACCGGCAACTATCAGCAACTATTTCCTTTTTCCCTACACAGAAAAAACGGGCTGAAAGCAATGCCTGAAAACTATAGTAATCGACAGTCACACCAAATCGTTTGCTCAGGTACCCATAATCTGTGACATAATACCGGTGGTTCATTTTGTCGAACACCCGCATACTATCGGGCATCAACTCGGCCTTGAATAATTCAATCCCCATAAAAGGCTGAATGGAAAGATAAATGGCTGAATCTTTTTTAATTTTACACGTTGCCGATACGTTTATCTGCCTTTCATTCAAATTAAATGCCATAGACATTTTACTCACATTGGCAGTCTTAAACTGAGGTTGCACTTTATTGACCTGTTCAATTAACTGCCCCACTACATTTGTTCTTATCACTTTCGTTGTTGCGACCTGCCGTGCTGTTTTACAGGCTGACATGATCAACAACACGCACATGGATATTATTATTGTTTTTTGTTTCATTTCTCTTTTTTTATTATTGAATTCTGATCCTGGCTTATACCCCAAGCACCTAATGGGATGTGTAATTACCATCTTCTCCTATATAAACTATTGACTCTTAAGTAACAAAAAAAACAATAAGCTATGTATGATTCTTTAATTTACTCATATTCATTGCAGTATCTTTTTTGTTAGATTAAGTTTTTTAGACTGATATTCCCAGTCTGGTATGCTATAAACTATTGACTATAAACTACCGACTATAAACTATAAACTATAAACTATAAACTACCGACTTATCTCTTCCATCCCTTACTATCAATTTTCTTTTTCAACTCTTCCGTTTTATTGCCGGCATCATACGATTTTTTCCACATCTCAAGTGCCTTAGCATCATCCTTGCTTCCCATCCAGAGGATATCCCCATAATGTTCGAGCACTACACCCGGTTCTTCCTCCTTTTTCAGGTTATCGACTGCACGTTCAATATAAAATTTAGCCAGGGAATAATTGCCCTCCTGATATAATATCCATGCGTAAGTGTCCAGGTAAGTGCTATTCTTGGGTTCCTGTTCAACAGTCTTGGCACTCATTTTCTCTGCCTTCTTCAAATCCGATTTATCCAACGAAAGATAATAGGCATAATTGTTCATCACCATTATGTTTTTCGGATTTATGGCCAGGGATGCCTCGTAATTCACAAAGGCTGAATCTTTCTTTTCAAACTTATAATAGATATCCGCGATTTGTGCATAGAAATCACTCTTTAATTCCCCCTGATCAATAGTGATTAATGGCAATCCCTTCTGAAAAGTAATCAGTGCTCCCTGGTAATCGGCCAGTTGATACTGGGCTATTCCACGATAAAAATACCATACCGGCATCTTAGGCAGGTTTTCAATTGCGCGGTTAGTGGTGACCAGTATTTGTTTGAAATTCTTATCCCCAATATAAATTTGAATGATTTTTATCCAGGTCTGATCATTCTTAGGATTGATGTTAATCATGGTTTCCAGTTCCGAGAGTGCCTCAGCATTCCGTTTCTGATACATCAGGAAAACAGCGTAATATCCATGAACCTGTTCTTCCAGCGGATAGCGGTCAACTAAAAGCTTAAAAAGGCTTTCGGTCTCCACCAACTTTGTGGAATCCTGTGCGAATTTTTCCACATATTGTCCAAGTACGCTTACCTTGGTCTCCACATCCAACTGATCGCTCTTCAAAGCGGTCACGATCGATTCCATGGCTTTTGCCGGTTGATTGATCGATTTGTAATATTCCGAGAGTGAAACATACACGTACGGGTTTTCAGGATCGTCTTTCAACACGTTCTGGTATATTTCAAATGCTTTGGCCGGTTGCTTTTGTTGAATAAAGATATCCCCGCGCAATACTTTATAACGGGTCTCAGTAGGATATTTTTTGATCAGCTTATCAATTTCGGCTATACCTTTTTGAGGCTTGTTCAACTGGACATACAACTGGAATTTTTCGAACGACGAGGATTCGTTTATACCATTCAGGCTTTCCAGTTTATCATAGGCTGCGATTGCTTTGCTGTAATTCTTCGATTCCTTGTAAAAAGAAGCAAGCATTGTATACACCTCTTCCTTTTTGGGATATATTTTCTCCAGGTTTTCTACAATTTCAATGCATCGTTTCCAGTTTTTCAAATCAGTGTACATCGAAACCAACCGGACATTATACCACCAGTTCGCCGGATCAATATGGATCGCCTTTTCAAGATATTTTATCGCCTGATCATTGAACCCGATTAAGGCATACAGTATCCCCATTTCCGATTGCACGCCGGCATCCAATGAATCAATTGCCAGGCACATCTGGAATGTTTCCAGCGCCTGGTCGAACTGTTGATTATCTTTTTGACGTATTCCCTGGTAGAAATAATAATCAAACTGACGCTTTGATGAATCGGTCAATTCTATTTTACGAGTAGCGTGCACTGCTTTCTTCAGAATGGCAGGACAGTTTATCAACGGAATAAGAAACAGTAAACAAAGATAATATTTTTTGAACATATGTTTTTAAAAAACTAATAATGAACAACTAATCATGAATAATTAATCATTGTACAATATAATTTCAAACTTAGTATCAGTTAATCAAGTGATTGGTATATCAGGATTCCGGGTCCTTATTTTCCGGTCGATCCGAATCCTCCTGCTCCCCGGGATGTCTCGGTAAGTTCCCCTACTTCCATCCATTCTGCCTGGGCATGGGTGGCGATCACCATTTGACAAATCCGTTCCCCGTCGTTTATCAGGAAATCCTCCGAAGATAAATTCACCAGAATGATACACACTTCTCCCCGATAATCGGCATCGATCGTACCCGGTGAATTAAGCACCGTAATTCCTTTTTTGATGGCCAACCCGCTTCGGGGACGTATCTGAGCTTCGTAACCTGCAGGAAGTTCCAAATATAAACCGGTAGGGATTAATTTTCGTTCCATTGGTTTAAGCAGCACCGGCAGATCAATATTCGCCCTTAAATCGACTCCTGCCGACAATGAAGTGGCATATTCAGGTAAGGGATGCTTTGAACGGTTGACAATGTTAATCTTCATAATCTGTTTTTTACTAGGTATCTGTTTGAATCATCGTATTTATTCCCTTCACCCTGAATTTAATCATAGATAACGGTAAATATCAGTGGATGTTTAATTTTTAATCAAAAAAACTTGCTTTGCCCACAAAAATACGACAATTATCGAGAACCCCGATAATGAATGGTTGAAAAATATGTTTTTTTCAAAAATCGGATTATGGTGGAAGCTTATTTGATGGATAATCGATTGAAAACTATTCTCTTTTATACTAAAATGTCTGTAATTTTTGAAGATTTACACCCGTTTTAGCCTGTTTTTGAGCAAAAAGACAAGGTTCCACTTAAGGAAACCTTGTTTTTACTGAATTTGTGATAGGTATTGCCTGGGGTAGGTCTAATTTTGCGTATCAAATCAATGGAATTATTAATCAATAAAAATAATCATTTAAAAATCCATCTTTATGAAAAAACCAATTTTCTTACTGATTGCTATTGCTGCCATCCTGTCATCGTGCAGCAACAGTGAACTGGCAAGTGTAAAATCTCTTTCCAGCAGTGCTACTGCCTCCATTTCGGGGTATGTGGCCACCAATTATCCTGATGCTAAAATCTTTAACACCACTGTCAGTGGTTCTACCGTGATTGCCACCTTGAATACCGGTGAACAGATCACATTCAACGCCGATGGGTCAATGATTTCGTATGCCAACAATTTCAGCCTGGGGCTCAAAGCCGATAGCTTAGTAGTTAACCCCGACAGCATTCCTAAAGATAGCCTGGGTCGTCCTGGCCACGGCGGTATGGGATTTGGAGATGGTAAGAAACATGGTGGTCCTGATGGACAAGGTGGTTCTACTACCAAAAAAGGTGGTGGACCCGGTTGTGGCGGACCTGGCGGTCCCGGTTACGGTGGTCCTATTGTGGATAGCACCCATGTGGGTCTGAATCCAAAACCAGGTCATGACCGTCATTTCAAAAATGAAATCGTAGTAGATTCTTTGCCTGTAGTAATCAATGATTACATCATTACGAATTATGCAGCCTATACAGTGATTCATGCTGAAATTGATACACTTTGCCAAGGTGCAGTGACCGAAGTGATGGTATGTGCAAAAGGAATTGAACCTGTAAAATTGGTTTTTGGGAATGCCGGAGTCTATCTGTTTAAAGCCGAAAGAATTCTTTACACGGAAGTTCCTACATTGGTTTCTGCAGCAGTAACCGCTGATTATGCTACTTATAAAACTACCCGCCGTGCCGAAAAACTTACACTTGCCGATGGTACCTTACAATATGTGGTATTCGTTCAACTTGCAAAGGTTCGTAAAATGGTGACTTTCAGTGCCGATGGAACGGTAGTCTGCGAGAAATAATCCATTATCTGTTTATCTTAGATTTTAAAACCCTGACCGGAGTTCACCGGTTAGGGTTTTTTTGTATTTTTACACGTCTTTCAAACATATGAACCTCCTTGTTGTTTCAATAGTACTTACAAACTCAATTTGAACAGTTCCAATACCATGGCAAAGATTTATCAACCCCTGACTATTAAGTCAGTTACCTTTAAAAATCGCATAGGCATGTCCCCCATGTGCCAGTATTCATCCGTGAACGGTTTCGCCAACGACTGGCATTTTGTTCATTATGGAACGCGTGCCGTTGGGGGTGCCGGTTTAATCATGCTCGAAGCAACAGCGGTGGCACCCGAAGGCCGTATTACAGCTGCCGATCTTGGCCTTTGGAGCGACACCCAACTGGTGGGTTTGCAGAAAATCACTAATTTCATTCATCAACATGGTGCTGTAGCCGGTATACAAATTGCCCATGCCGGACGCAAAGCCTCGCATGATGTGCCGGGTAGCGGAGGACAGCAACTATCCCTTCGTGAAGGTGGCTGGCATACCCTGGCTCCTTCCCCCCTACCGTTCGATCCAACAGAAATCAAACCCGATGAACTGGATAAGGCAGAAATAAACATGGTAGTCGGTCAATTCAAAGCCACTGCCTTACGGGCGAGTCAGGCAGGTTTCAATGTCCTGGAAATCCATGCGGCTCACGGGTACCTCATTCACCAGTTTTATTCTCCCCTGAGCAATCAACGCACGGACGAATATGGAGGGAGTTTCGAAAACAGAGTACGGCTATTGCTGGAAATTATAGCTGCCGTACAGACCGTTTGGCCTGCGCAGAACCCTTTATTTGTACGCCTCTCCGCCACCGACTGGACAGAAGGCGGCTGGGAGCTATCAGATACCGTAGAGCTGAGCCGCATTCTTCATGAGAGGGGGGTGGATGTTATCGATTGCTCCTCCGGCGGCAATAATCCGGTGGCTAAAATTCCGGTAGCCCCCGGTTATCAGGTAGGATTCTCCGAAGAAATAAAGAAGACCGGTATCCTTACCGCCTCCGTGGGCATGCTCACCACCCGGGAACAACTGACTAATATCCTGGAGACTGAAAAGGCCGACCTGGTATTCCTGGGTCGCGAGTTGCTGCGTAACCCGTATTTCCCCCTGACCCTGGCCCACGAAACAGGTGATGAGGTTATGTGGCCCAAGCAGTATGCCCGGGCGAAATAGTTAATTGGTTAGTTGTTGAGCGACATTAAGTCCCCTTTAGGGGATTTAGGGGTTCTTTATACCGATCCTTATCCACTCCTATACCGATTTTAGGTCAAAAGATACGAAATCCACCCATAAATCAACAATAATCCAGGGATAATCCATACCTATATAAATATGGGTTATCCTTGGGTTATCCTTGGGTTATCCTTGGGTTATCCTTGGGTTATCCTAAAATCAGGTAAAGATAGGTATAGGATCAACATAGGATGGGTGATAGTTTGATAAGAGCTAATATTATAATCGATGTGAGGAAGATGAACTTCCTTTTGCTTCAAGAGCTGTCTGGTTATGCGATTTTATCCAAAACATCTATCGTACTCAAGATGTCGCCCTCCCACTTGCTCATATATGAAACAAATTGAATGCTTGGGAAGTGGGAGTATGACTAAGGGTACCGATTTACCTATTGAGAAGGCAACTAAGACTTATTCTTTTTACTGAGTCCCCTGAGCAATCAACGCACAGACGAATATGGTGGAAGTTTCGTAAACAGAATTCGGCTGTTACTTGATATAACCGCTGCCGTACAGACCGTTTGGCCATCCCAGAACCCTTTATTTGTACACCTATCCGCCACCGACAGGACTGAAGGTGGCAGGGAGCTGTCAGATACGGTGGAGCTGAGCCGCATACTTCATGAAATGGGTGTGGATGTCATCGATTGCTCTTCGGGTGGCAATAATCCGGTAGCTAAAATCCCGGTCGCTCCCGTAAAAAAGAATTTTATTTATACAGAAAGGGCATTTCATTACAAAACGCCCTTTCTTGATCAATATAAAACTTAACCTTAAAAAATCAATTAATCACTTGCTTGTAGGCCTTATTATCAACTCGTACAATGTACATACCTGAATGTAAAGTTTTGGATGTAAATGCACCCTTAATATTGACAGATTGAATCAGACTTCCACGTACATCAAAAATTGTAACATTTGAAACAGCTTTCTCCACAACAATTTTATTATCCACAACTTGAATCCTATTGGTTGCATCTGTTGCATTTTGCAAGGCAGTAGCTACAGGTGCATAAATTGCTTTAAACTCGGTTACTGCAAAATTAAGACTGTTTGCCGTGCCTGGATTTGTGAAATTTGTCGCTGGGGTTTTTTGTCCATAAGTGTTCGTAGATGTTCCATCTAAACCGGCTAAAAACAATCCATTAAAAGGATGAAGTGGATTTGCAGTTTTGCGATAAGCATAACTGTAAACTTTTGTGCTCGTATTGGTTGTTGTTAATGTCATTTTTGTAGCATTAGTTGGAAGTGTCCATCCAACCTGATCAGATATAAAATAACATTCACTGACTGCATATGGAACCGTTACGTTAATGAACGTATAATTAATAGCATTTAACCAGGCTGTAACAGTAACGTCTTGTGATGTTAGTCCGGTAGCAGCTGAGGAAAAAGAGAGTGATGGTGTCGAAGTACTTGCCCAGGTATTTGTGGCATTATAGAGGTAAAAATTTTGATTACCGGCAAACGTAGCTGGAAGAGTGCTACTTGAGAATAGCTTTGTTGTACCATCTGAAGATGTTGACACATAATGTAATGGTGTCATTGTCCAGCCATTAAAACCCCCACCGACAAAACAAGTATCAGTCGTGGATGCCGGAACTGTAACATTCAATGTAAATTGAGCAAATCCGGAAGTTGCTGCTAAGAGTAGCAGAGTCAGTATAAAAAGTTGCTTTTTCATGCAGTATTTTTTAATAGATGATTTGTTTATATGATTTGCCATCAACCTGGATGATGTATAAACCCGGATTTAAATTAGCGCTTGTAAATGCATTTTGATTCGAAGTTGAATGAATCATTCTTCCCTGAACATTATATAATGTAACGTTGGAGTATTTACCTTCCACCTGAATTTTCCGATCAATGGTTTTAATGGAATATTTATCGGCATTGATAGTCATTACGGCTTCCGGTGCACCAATCGCATTAAATAATTCACAATCAAAACTACAAGTAGAGGCTGTTCCTGAATAAGTAAAATCGGCTGTTTGAGTTTGTTGATAAGTCCAGAGAGTTCCATCTAATCCGGCTAAGAATTTAACGGCAATAACATGTGCTGAGACTTTGTCATAAATTGTATAGCTGAAAACTTTTGTTGATCCGGCACTGGATAACAATGTCATTTTTTTAGCCGCAGCAGGCAGGGTCCAACCCCAATATCCAACAACATAACATTCGTTTACTGTGGAAGGAACAGTGACATCTATTTCAATAGGAGATGGAAGTGCTTTAAAAGAGGTGACTACAACATTCTGTGTAGTAGCTCCAGCTGTTGCTATAGCTGTGAATTGAGGATCGGATTGTGCAAATGCCCAATCGGAACCGGCCAGGATCTGGAATGTTCCTGAGCCAACAAATGTGAGCGGTAGATCAATACCAAATACCGAAGTTCCGGCAGTATTATCAGTCGAGACTAAAGCCAGCTGAGTATTTGCCGGAGCTCCCCATGAATTAAAACCACCTGAAGCATAACATTGCAACGTAGTAGAAGGTACTGTAACAGTCAAAGTGAATTGAGCAAAACTTGAAGTTGCTAAGCAAATCAGAAATGCGAGTGTGTAAAATTGTTTTTTCATGATAATAATAATTTAAGAATGAATAATTTGGTGTTTGTTTTTAATTTCTCTGAGATAGTCGTTTTAATATAAGTGTTCTAATTTAATATTCGGTACTCATTAAAATCGTTAATATATTGATTGATCCACAAACTAAATTATATACTATTTTAGTTGCAATCAAAAATTGAAGTTTAATGCTAATGTTTTCAATTTAACAAGTTGTTTTTATAACCGTAAAACTGACATCCCTCCGTCCACGCAAATCACTTGTCCGGTTGAATAAGGCATACTTCCATTGGCCATTGCAAGAGCAACCTTACCCACATCTTCAGGTGTTCCCCATCTGGATTGAACTGCCAAACCATTCTCAAACATACGGTCATACTTTTGTTCAACAGATGACGTCATATCTGTGCAAATAATGCCTGGCTGAATTTCGTAAACAGGAATGTCAAACTCGCCTAACCGGGTTGCCCACAATTTGGTTGCCATAGCAATACCTGCTTTTGAGATGCAGTATTCACCTCTATTGACGGACACCATTCTGGCAGATATGGATGAAATATTAATAATACAAAAGAATTCACAAGATAGCAACTTTTTTTGCTCTATCATTTTTTTAGCTACCAGCTGGGTTAGGAAATAGGGACCTTGAAGGTTAACCTGAAGCACCTTTTCAAAACTCATTTCAGTAGCTTCAAGTATATCCTTCCGCTCAGCCGGAGCTATTCCGGCATTATTGACTAAAATATTCAAATTTCCAAACCTATTTAGAATGGACTCAACCATTTCATTTCTGGCTGTTACGTCCGAGATATCTCCTTTTAAATAAGCCACTTCGACACCATATCCTCTCAGTTTCGAAAGTACCGGTTCAACCTGAACTTCATCACGTATACCGTTTACTGCCAGATTAAATCCTGCTTTTGCAAATTCCAGGGCAATTCCTAGGCCTATGCCACGGGTTCCGCCTGTAATGAATGCTACTTTACTCATCTATTTTATAGTTCTTAAAAAATTAATGGATAGAATATTACAAATTCTCTTTCCATAATTTCTTATAATACGGATTATACACCAGGCAACCGGCATGAATCTGCTTGCCCATCATTTTTGTGCATCCTGAACAAGCAGTACAAAAATCAATAGGTTCTCCTTGTTGTAATTTGATGGGAGTTAACGGGTCAGCCAAAATTTGCCTCCCCCATCCGGCATAGTCGGCATAACCTTTCGCTAACATCTCTTCAGCGATGGGAAATGCCTTATCTTTCAGCACCGAGTATGCAGATCCAAATACCTGAACCGACGAATTTAAGTTGCGCAAAGTGTCTTTTGCAAAGCGCGTATATCGTAAATGGTTCAGATACATCCTTTCACCACCAGGTACAGGACGTGTGATTTCACTTGTTCGGCCCGGTATCCCTGCCGATACATTGGCATAGTCCATACCAAGTGTTGCAAAAAATTCAATAAACAATTTCATCTCCGAAAGATCTTCAATCAGACTATCCGGTGAAATTGTTCCGCATCCTCCACGCCATCCTTCGTACATTGAAAAGCGACTTCCTATGATAAAATCCTTTTTGCGTTTTTGGGTAATCATGGACGATACCGATTCGCGAAAAAAGCGGGAACGGTTTTCCCAACTGCCGCCCCACTTATCCAATCGAGTGTTTTCGGGACGGAGAATTTCGGCTCCGAAGTATCCATGACAGCATTTGAAATCGATGCCATCGGCTCCGGCCTCTTCAGTGAGAGCTGCGGCCTTGACAAACGCATCTTGCACTTCTTGTATTTCATCGGTGGAGAGTAAACGTCCTTCTTCATTTCCCGGGCAAACGGTTGTTTTTTCTGAAAATGATGCGTTACTGTTTCTTCCCGAATGGGTTAACTGGAAAAGCAACAAGACATCTGGATTTGCCTTTTTTACTTCATAAACCAACTGTTTGAAACTATCAAGGTTTCGATCGTTGATGATTAAACCATTCTTGCAGGACAACGATTTTGACGTAACCGAAATTGCTTCGACAATGATTACACCCCAGCCACCTTTTGCCAATTTGGTATATTTATCAATACCACGCTGTGAAACTTGACCTTCATTAATCCCATCATATCCTTCCATTGGTTGAGCGACAAACCGGTTTTGAGTTGTCAGGTTACCTAGTTTTCCTTTTTCAAAAAGCTTCGTATACATATTATTTGTTTTTTCTTTGATTATTAAAATTTAAACAATTCCTGAAAAGAAAGTGTAATAACTATCTTTGGCAATAAGCCGGGAAAGATAGAGAGCTGTTTCGCGAATATGATAATCACCCCACATACTTGATTCATTGCATGGGATTTTATGATTGTTAGGAATATTATCCCATCCATTCGGACGATGATATACTGAATGCAGTAAGATTCCCTGATGTTGCAAATTTTCAGACAAATAAGGTGGCTCAAATAATCGGGATGCTACAGTCAAACCAGCCTGAAAATAATAATCCCCTTCTGTTGTATCGCCTTTTGAAATCAGGTAATGCCCTAATCGAAGTAATCCCTGAACTCCAATAGCAGCAGCCGAACTATCCACAGGCTCAAAATCATTATACGGGTCGGCTGATCTTTCGAGGTATTTTTTTAAGTGTACCAGCCCGGGTGCTGCGGAGTCCCAATAAGGTATGCCGTCTGCAGGAGTATTTTTAATATAAAAATCACAGGTCGCTTTTGCAGCTTTAACCATTTTACTTTGAACAAAATCTTTTGAAATGCCTTCAAATTCACTTTCTGAAATTGTATCAAGAAATTCCAATTCCTCTGCAAATCCAAGCATTGCCCATGTAAGCCCGCGCATCCAAGTGGATAAGCCTGAATATCCCTGTTGGGAATTTGGACAACGAAAGGTTCCATCGTTATGATTGAAAATCGATTCGTGAGCGGTGCGTCCCCATTCATCATAAGAATCACGACCTTCATTATAAAATACCGAATATTTGGCTGTTGCAAATAAATGGTCTAAACCTCTACTAAACAATGAAATTCTTATATCGTTTTCACCTGGCAGAAAATGACCCAATTTATGCGCTAACATTAAAATCCTAACGGAACGAATAGTATCTACAAATAAGGAATGGGGTCCGTTGAAGGAATAAATGTAACCGCCATCAACGGTTTTGCTCCATCGGCTTGCCTGAACTGCACCGGAAGTTTTCAAGGCTAGTTCATAGAAATTCTTTTCCCATTTGTTATACGGAATTTTTCCTTCAACCATCAACCGCAACAGGTTGCCATAGGTGCTGATATTATTAAATCCATGATCGTGCACACCAATATGACTAATATGATGCCCCATTTTATTAACAGTGTTTTCACGACCAATGAAAAGGAATTTCTCATCACCGGTAGCATCAAATTGAAGGATTGCCGACCCGAATTGAAATCCTTGGGTCCACTCTGTCCAACCACGTGAAGTGTATTTACCATTTATTGTAAAAACTGGAGAACCTGCTGTTTTATCATATTCAGATTCTATAAGTAGTATTTTCTCGCCAGATAATTGCCAAAAATGATCCAGTTTATTCTTTAAATTTTCCGAGTTAAGATTATAATCAATAACCATACTTTAATGCGAATATGTTTACAATTAAAAATATATTTATGCTGCTTTACCAGTTTTGTTTGTATTTGGAAGAAACGTGATAATTAATGCCCCGAGAAGTGTTGCACAGAATAATATGTAAAATCCATTCGCATAACTTCTTGTAGTATCATAAAATGATCCGACTAACATTGGAAAAACTGATTCTGCAATCCCATCAACTACTAAAATTATTCCCATGGTACGACCAAGTGCTTTCACTCCAAAAAGGTCTGCTGAGATCAATGGAATAATCATATAATTACCACCAATACCTATTCCAAATAAAATGGCAAAAAAGTAAATTCTACCCGGAAAATCCGAAATCAACAGTAAAGGAATCGAAGCAGCAACAAAAAGAAAAAGCATCAACATGACGTATTTTCGATTTATAATATCAGCTAAAAAACCCATTAAAACCCTTCCTGCCAGGCTCGAAAGCAAGATAAACGACATCACATGTGAAGCCTCTACCTGTGTAAAACTAATATCCCGAAGATAATATTTTAAGTGTTGACCGATACCTCCGACTGTTCCAATGGATAGCATACTTCCAATTGCAAGCAAATAAAAATTCGGATTACGCAGAATCATTTTAATGGGTACGAATGTTTCCTTCTTTGACTTTTCGATTCGAAATTCTGAAGAATCTTTGATAAAAAACGTCAATGGGAAAGCTATCAACAGAACCAATATACCTATGGACATTAAAGAAAAATGCCAACCAAACCCTTTTTCTAACTGGGCAGCAAGCAAAGGTGCAATTGCACCACCCACTCCTATTCCAAGGTAAGCAATTCCCATCGCTTTTCCGCGATTGTTATCGAACCAGCGCGAAACCAATACCTGACATGGTAGAGGACCACCAAAAACATATCCCAATGCATTAAAAATATAGAAAGTATAAAAGAAACTTAAAGTCTTGGAAAAGCTTAATCCGATGAGGGCTATACTTGCCATGAAAGCACCTGACAACATCATTTTCCGTGGTCCGTAACGGTCAATCAAATAACCGGCAAAAAACCCGAATAATGGACCTACAAGAACTTTACTCAGTGCATTACCCGATGTAACTATTGTCCGTGACCAACCATATTCCTTTGTCATAAAATCGTAATAAAAAGCAACTCCATAACTGGCGAATCCTACAATAGCAAATAAAGCCAGGAATGCCGTAATTAGAATGTACGTTTGAGAACTACGACCTGTTATGTTGTAGGTTCTCCCTTGAACGAGGCTATCTATTTGATTGAGTTTGAAATTCGATTTCATTTCACAGAATTGATTGATAAGGTATTATTATGATACAATTAAGTAATACTTACTTTAAAGTTTGCAATTCTAATTTTGATATTTCAAGCTTTTCAGAGGTAAGTTCCACATGAATTTTGCCAGCTGCATTGGTACTTTTTACAGTTAAAAGTAACTTCCCATTATGTGCCTTCCTAACATTGGTTTTAAAATTTCCAGTGTAAAACATATCGCCGCTATCAAGGCCTGCTAAGGAACCATTGCCGGTAACATTTACTGAAATCTCATTCTCGGCATCATAAACTGTATTTTTGTTTTTATCAACTAAGGTGATTTCAATGAGTGCCATATCATTTCCATCTGCTGCTAAAATAGCTTTAGTTGGTTTTACAATCATTTGTACAGCTTTACCTGATGTTTTCAAAATATCTTCAGTAACTTTTTTATTTGCTTTATAACCAATAGCTTTAATCGTTCCGGGTTCGTAATTTACCATCCATATTCCTGAGTACGCATTTTTATCAATCGTTTTTTTACCCAAAGATCGATTATTGAGCAATAATTCAACTTGGTCGCAATTGGAAAATACATTAACTGTCAATGAATCGTTAGTATTCCAGTTCCATTTAAATTCAACTTTCGGTTTCCCTTTTAGTTTTTCTTTTGTTTCCACAGCTATGTGAACAGTTGGTTTGTCACACCAAAAACTCTTGAACTGGTAAAACTCGGGTTTTTCAATACCTGCAATATCCATTAGACCACGTGTCCAGCCCCGTTGCGGATAAGTTTCTGACTCACCAAAGTAGTCTAATCCAACCCAAATAAATCCGCCAATCACATAATCGTTATCGCGGTAAGCAATAAAATTCCTTGTTTCTCTGTTGGTTTCTGTTCCAATGCATAATTTTTCAGGTCGTTTGGTATGTTCCGGTTCGTACATTTTTTCTTTGAAATGTCGGTCGATATAATTATAACCTGAAATGTCGAGCGCATCCATAAAACCATTGTCGGTTGCTTCCATATATTGGTCACAGCCAGAAGTAACGGGCCTGGTATTGTCTTCGGCATGGCAAATGGCCACCAATTTCTGAGCAATCATATATCCTTCCGCATTTTTCTGATCCGGAATCTCATTGCCAATGCTATACATAACAATAGAAGGATGATTTCTATCCCTTTGCAACATCGCTTTCAGGTCGGTTTCACTCCATTGGTCGAAATAAAGATGATACCCATTTGGGGCTTTTCCCTGATTGTTTTCAGTATAATTATAAGACCAACCACGAGTCCATTCATCAAAAGCTTCATCCATGACATACAAACCGATTGAATCACATAAGTCATAAAACTCAGGTGCAAAAGGGTGATGTGACAAACGTACAGCATTACAGCCCATTTCTTTTAGTTTTAACAACCGATGATGCCAAACCGGAATAGGAACAGCAACGCCAAAAGAACCTACATCCTGATGAATGCAAACACCTTTTAATTTCTCGGATTTCCCGTTTACTAACATTCCTTTATTGGGAATATATTCCAGTTTGCGAATTCCGAAAGTTGTGACTTGGTCATCAATTATTTCATCATCGACAATAATTTCACTCTTCAGGTAATATATGGTGGGTGAATTTACAGACCATAGTTTAGGTTGAATTACTTCAATCTGTTGATTCAATAAATGACTTGCTTGAAATTGACTGCATTCGGTTTTGGATTCGGTTTTGGCTATTTCGGTTCCGTTTTTGTCAACAATTGTTGATCGGATAATAATATTTTTGATCAATGATTCTTGCTTGGCATATACATTTTTCTTCCACTTTTGTAACGCCTCCGCTGTAAAAAAATTACTTGCAAAATCGTAATTGATATTTACAGTTGCCTTTGCATTAGTCGCTTCGGGAGTTGTTATGTAAACTCCTTTATAATTATTGAAATGCACGTAATTGGTAGCAATCAGCCAAGTATTTCGATAGATCCCGGAACCAGTGTACCAACGCGTTGATTCTTTGACAGAATTGTCAACACGGACAGCAATGGTATTGATTTCTCCTCTCCCGGATTTAACATATTCTGTCAAGTCATATTGCAAAGTTGTAAAGCCATATGGATGTCTTCCCAGGAACTGACCATTTATCCAAACTTCACTGTTCATATAAATGCCATCGAACTGAATAAGTATCTGTTTACCTTTCATTGATTCGGGAAGCAGAAAAGTCTTGCGATACCAACCAATTCCAATTGGGAAGAACCCGCCAGAACCACCAATGGATTTCTCTATTTCACCTTCGATACTCCAGTCATGAGGCAAATTCAACGTTCGCCATGAAGCATCGTTATAGGTTGAATCCCTAAACTGAGGATTATCGTTAAGTATAAATTTCCAGTTTTTATTGATAGATATTTTTTGGCGAACTTGCGCTGTTGGAATTGCAAACATCAAAAAAGTTGAGGAAACAAATAGAACGAGTAAAATTGTGCATTTAATCGATTTCATTTAATATTTTTTATTTAGATTATTTGAAGTTATTTCTAATCGAATTAATTTATTATTCGCTTTTGATTGCATATGCTTTTTTGTAATCTAACTTTTTGGCAGTTATCCATTGCAAACCACCCAAAATGTGTTGCATATAAACCGGATTTTCATAATTGGTTTTAGTATGTCCTAAAGCTGTGTACCATTGACGACCTCCATCGTAAGTATTACACCAAACACAGGGAAACACTTTTCCAAAAGTTTCCGGCATGGGACGTTTATCGGTCATTTTTGAGAAATCTGAAACCATTAAAACCCGCATGGTTGGATTCATTTCTTTCAAAAAATAAAGCTCGTCTTTTACCACCCACGGATCAGGTATATTTTTACAGGAAGGATGTTCTTTATCCAAAACTTGTACGTTAAACTCTTGATAAACCGGATGGAAAAGAAATGTACCACCAAGCATCTGTTTGAACCAAAACCAGTTACGCTCAGTACCACAGGCAATGTGTATCCCCAAAAATCCACCACCTGCCTGAATGTACCTCATAAGAGCTACTTTTTCAGACTCACTATCAAAAACTTCGTTGTTTGTATTTGAAAAAACCAACGCATGATATTGTTTTAGGTTTTCGTTAGTAAAAACACCGGCATTTGACGATGTGTCTAACTTAAATCCTTGTTCCTGACTAAGTTTGAAAAATGCCATTACACTGGCTGGAATATTGTCGTGTACATATCCTTTCCCGTTTTTGGTGAAAAGTAATATTCGTTTCCCTTTCAAACTGACGGTTTTATTGTCGTATTTTTGAGAAAATACCAATGAAAAAGAAAAACTTATAAGCAAAAAGAAAATAATCGTGCTTGTTTTCATAATGCTATTTTACTTTCATCAAATATGGAAGCACATCAATTTCAGCATTCATTTCTACCGTTTTCGGTCCTTTGAAAATGGTACCTGTGTCGTTTTTCCAGGTACCTTTTGGAACAAAAACAGTTCTTTTCACAGCATTCTTTTCCAAAACCGGTGCCACCAAAAGACTATCACCAATTAGGAACTGGTCTTTCACCGTTTCGTAACCAGCATTTGGATAATTATATTCCATGGGTCGTAAAATGGGTTCTCCTGTTTTTGATGTATTATCGACCATACGAAGAATATAGCTGGTAAATTTACCCCGAAGTTTCACTGCTTTCAAAACAGCATCAAAGTGAGGTCTGTCTAAAATCCGCCAGGGTGCAACAGAAAACTGCATCATCGGCATCAAAGCATGACATTGAGCTGAACGGACGATCAAGTCCTGATCAATTTTACTGGCATTCAGAAAAGAAGTAAATTCACCACCACCAATCATATCAGGGCAAGAATAAGCGTACCCCATTAATCCTTCCAAAATCATATTCGGAATTAATTCATGTAGGTCCTTCCAGTTATGTCCTTTATCGGCGAGACGGTTTGCAATGGCTTGTCCACCCATTTTCCAGTTAGCACGGTATTCATTCAGTGGATATTCTAAACCGATTTTTGCATATAACTCAGTATATTCATTAGCAGATTCGAATTTTCGATAAGAAACCAATCTACTTTCATCTTTTCCTATATCACCGGCATCAAACTTGAATCCATCAACTCCATATTCATTTTTTAAAACATTTAATGAGGTTTTGAACCAATTAACAGCTTCGGGATTACTAAAATCAAGCAATAAACTATAGCCGTTCCACCAACGACAAATAGCGGGATTATTCTCTTTATCTAAGAATACCAGCTTCTTTTTTGCAACTTCTCTTCCATATTTAGAATCTGCACTCACGAATGGACACACCCAAAGCATAACCTTAAAACCCATTTTATGCAATTTAGCTACCATTTCCTTTGGTGTTTTGAACCGACCGGGATGGAAAGTCCAGGTTCCGTAATCTTCTTGCCAGTTATCATCAATCATTAGTACCCCGGGTGTAAGCCCGTTAGCCACAATGGCTTCCGCGTATTTCATGATATCTGTCTCGTTTTGATCATACATAAGCTCAATCCACGTGTTATATTGTGGATTGCTAAAGAGCAACTTGTCAGGTGTTTTCCCACTATACGGAAAATAATTTTTAGTGGCAAACTGATAAGCTTGCTTTAGGGTGATTCCGGCTTTGGTATACTTGATTTCTCCTGTGACACTTTGAACGATCAGGCTATCAGCCGTGTAGTCAATTGATATGGGTTGGTCGCACCAAATCACTTCACCCCGGTTGGATAAAAGCAAGGGTTGAATTTGATTCCCATAATTGTTATTTTTCGTATTGGCTTTATAGCCAACTTTCAAAGGCATCAATGAACCATGGTTAATTATGCCTGTCCACCAGTTTGATTGATTAGTAGTCTTTAATGCCAATCGTTGATTGGAAGTGTTTTGTTGGGCATTACCGTTTAAAGTCATTGTGAGTAAGATCGAAAAAATCAAAATGTGTGTTATCTTCATTTTTATTTGATTTATGATGTGTGAAAGATTTAATTATTGTCTTTTTGATTGAAGTTTTTTATAACGTGTCAAAGCTTCTAAATAATAGTAGTCAGCATATATCAACGGTACGTCAATCTCTGAACCTTGAGGTAAATTTCCTGTGCTGTGTTTGAGAATAAAATTCCCATTGGTACCGGGTTCAGCCAGGTAGGTGGGCGAAGATAAACTTTTTAGAATTTTACTTGCCGCATCATAGTATCTCTTGTCATTATTCAAATAGGTGGAAAGTTCCAACAAAGCGGAACAAGTAACAGCTGCAGCAGACGCATCGCGTGGTTGAATAATCGGCGCAGGATTTTTTTCAGTCCATTGTGCTGCTAAATATCCGTTTTGACCGGCATTGAAATCCCAATAGGGAATTCCATCTTCCGGAAGATTTTTATTATTTAGCCAGTAATCAGCTAAATGTTCTGCCAAATCGAGAAATTCCTTTCGTTTTGTAAACCGGTAAACCATCGTAAATCCATAAATCGCCCAGGACTGTCCCCGAGCCCAGGTAGAATTATCAGCAAATCCCTGACAAGTACCTTTGAACAATACCTTTCCTGTCTCCGGATCATAATTTACGACATGATAACTGCTATAATCCAATCTGAAATGGTTTTTAGCTGTTGTTTCTGCGTGTTTGGTGGCAATCTCGGCATAATGTTTATCTCCGGTTACTTCTGAGGCGTAGAACAGCAATTCCAGATTCATCATATTATCTATGATTACCGGATAATACAATTTATGTTTTCCATCCCAGGATTCATTGTAATTCCAGGATTTAATACATCCTGTTTTTTCGTTGAACCGGGTGCATAATGATTTAGCTGATTGTACCAGTATTTCCTTGTATTTTTCGTTTTTAGTCAATCTATACGCATTTCCATAACTGCAATACATTAAAAACCCTATATCGTGTTTCGAAGTCATGAATTGCAATTTCTCCATCGGGATTGTCCACTTCAGAGCCATTTGTTTCCATGTGTCTTGTTGATTATTTTCATAGATATACCACAAGCATCCCGGGAAGAAGCCTTCAGTCCAATTATCTAATTGAGTGGTCACCAATTTCCCTTCTTTAGAAAGTGTTCGTGGATATTTCTCGGCGACAGTGAGTAATTCGTTTTGGAGGTTATCGTGTTTTTCGGCTTTTGAAAATGAATTTTTCGATGAAAAGGGTAGCACAGAATCACACTTAGCTGTACCGGAGACAGTAATGAGAACAGTTAGAAAAAAGAAAAATAAGTTGCGCATTTTTAAGAATTGGTTTATAGTTAATTGATAATTAATTTATTCACAAATTTTTTATTAGTATTTATTCCTGAAAGTTTCAATATATACATCCCCCTTTTTAAACCCTGAATATCAAAAGAACTTTCATTTCCGGTCAGATTCTGACTGTAGATAATTCTTGAATCCAGATTGAATACTTCTATCAATTTTGGTGTAAAATCTAATGACGTCAAGTCCATACTAAATTGTCCATGATTTGGATTTGGATGAATGTTGATAATGCTATTCTTCTTTACTGTTGGTATTGATGCTGAATCTGTTGGATAAACATTACTGGTTAGAAGTGCCACTTCTTTCGAATTTAAAGTAACATTATTGCCTGTAATAGTCCGCGAACTAGTCTGGTGCCAATTGTTCAGGTCATCAAAATATCCAATGGAAATATGAAAAGTAGTGGGTAAACTTTGAAAAGTGAATGAACTATTATCCTTCAAACTCAATAAAATGAGATCTCCGTTTCCACCATCTAACGCAAGGGATTCGCCACCTACCAATGATGAATAAGTAATAGTATAAGAAGAAAAACTTTTAGTTTCATTTACAGTTCCTTGTAGATCATCCAGATTAAAAGCAATAATGTTAGCTGCAGGACAACTGGCAATTCTTTTATCTGCCTTATAAATCATTTCGTTAAAACTCTGTATCTCGCGCAGGTCCACTTCCAGTTGGGTAGGACTATTTGACCAGTAAAGACAATATTGAGTTCCATCACGTACTATCCAATCGTTGCTGGCTGAATACCGATACAAACCATTATCTGCTCCCCCGTTCGATCCCCTCCAGCCGGTAGTTCTAAGTTCATACATGAGATAACCATTGGCTCTTTCGAAGGCTGATAGGACTAAATTAATCCCATTTTTATATTGTGCACCATTTTCGGGCGTATAATTATAATTCCAAAAGTTTTCACACATAATGGATCCACTATAAAAATCGGAGTACTTGGCTGCATAAAGATCACGTCCAACAATATTTACCCCTTTCACGTTTGCAAAATCATCGGCAGTCTTAGTATAACCTGTTATGTTTACCCTGGTAATCATATCGGCATTACTTGCATGAATCACTTGTCCCAATGTATCCATCATGTGAATAGCAGCTGCCTTTTGCCCGCCTGCCCATAAAATAGTGGAAGGACCCATGTGATCGGTTTCATTTTCCACTTGAATCAATACAACTCTTTTGTCTGTGTCATAAGTTGCCAAATGTGCCATCAAATTTCTAACGGCCCTAACTTCCTTTGATATCAGATTTACATTACTATAATCCAGGATTTGATTTGATGTTGACATTTTGGGATATAAAGCGTTATTAGAAGATATATAACCTGGAACATACATATAAGCGCAAACATTCGATCCCATCCATAAAAACTGGAGTCTCAAATTATACACTTTTGCATAGGCTATAAAATCATCGATAAACTTATAATTAAAAACTCCATCAGTAGTTTCAAACCAATCCCATCGCATAGGCACTAAGGCTTCTTTAAAACCCGCTTGCTGTGTTTTTTGAAAGTATTGATAAATATTAGCATAATTGGCATCATTCGGTGAAGAAATATAATCATCTATCCGAAGCTGAATCCCATAGAGCAAATAGGGCAAACCCTTATATTCCAAATAAGCAGTACTATCAGTTCTAACAACTCTGGATACGGGAGTGTTATATTTAATAGTAAGAATATAAGATTGTGCGCTTATTACCATTTTTGAATCTTTCACTTTAAAAGTAAAAGAGGAAGTTGTTCGAGTAACATCTGGTATAAAGTTAAATTTCCTTCGATCTGTAAATACGGTTCCTTGCGTGACATTTGATTGATTTACTGGAATATTATCATAATTCAATATTCCTTTTGAAGGCAATGATGTAATAATTACACCTGCAAACGAATCACCGGTCGAATTATAAAATAAAAAATCATTGTTTATAAATGTATAACTATTTAAATTTGATGAGATATAAACAGTCTGGTATGAACTGACAGGCAGAGCAACTGCGGTAGAAATGCTCAGTATAACTAGAGAAAGTAAAATTAGAAATTTCTGTTCAAATAAGTTTATTTGAGTTAACATTAGCCTTAAGTGATAATAAACTTTTTATAATATTTGATCAAGTAAATTTTTACAATAGGATTAATTAATAATAATCGTATTAATCGCTATCTTGTTAGATCTTACATCCGAAATTTTTAATAAATAAAGACCTTGTTTTAAGCCTGGAATATTAAATGAAGTTTCATTTCCGATTAACTTCTCACTGTAAACTAAGCGTGAATCCAATGAATTCAGTTCAAGTGTTGTGGGTTTGAAATCTAAATCGGATAAATTCATACTGAATTTCCCATGTGAAGGATTCGGGTATAGAATTAGCTTTGTTGGTTTCTTAACTTCCTCAATGAGTGATGTTACTTTGCTCGTAATTAATGCAACTTCCTTGGCGTTTAAAGTAACATTATTTCCCACGATGGCCCTGGAACTGGTTTGTTGCCAATTATTATTATTGTCAAAAGAACCAATAGAAATATGTAAATTGGCAGGTAAACTCTGAAAAGTAAATGAGCTGTTATCCTTAAGACTCATAAGAATGATATCCCCATTTTCATCTTCGAGTGCAAACGCCTCTCCACCAACAGCTGAAGTATAAGTGACAGTATAAGAGGAAAATGTTTTAGTTTCATTTACAGTCGTTTGAGCATTACTCAAATTAAAAGCTGCATTCTTTGAATCCGGTGACATCGCAATCCTTTTATCTGCTTTGTATATCATGGTATTAAAATCTTGCACTTCGCTCATGTTAACTTCTGTTTGGAAATTAGTATTTGTCAACGAATATGCCACTGTTTGCGTTCCATCCCTTGGTATCCAATCGTTATTAACAGTACTCCGGTATAGGCCAAGGTCGTATTGTGAAGCCCTCCAGGCAGTTGTTCGCAGTTCATAATTCAGGTAACCGGCACCTTTGTCAAAAGCGGCCAATGCTAAGTTGATAATATCATTATATTGACTTCCATTTTCAGGTGTATAATTCACGTTCCACGGATAACCGAAATAGCCAGAACCGGATTGAAAACTGGTTAATGCATTGGCATAAAAATCCCGTCCCACCATGTTTATTCCTTTTAGAGATCCAAAATCAGATGCATCAGAAGTATAACCGGCTAAATTGACACGCGTAACCATATCAGCGGCACTTTTATGGATCACTTGACCCAATGTATCCAACATGTGATAACCTGCTGTTTTTTGTCCTCCTGCCCACATGGTAGGGGTTGGTCCAATATGATCCGGCTCATTTTCCACTTGTATCAAAACAACCCGTTTATTGACATCTTTTAGTGCCAAATAATTCATTAATGCTCCAACCGCACGGGTTTCTTTTACAATCAGATTTGGTGTACTAAGAACCACCGGAGCACTTGAAACCGTTGAAATTAGCGGATAAGTCGTTTTATTACCCGATATATAGGTAGGAACATTTGACCAACCACAGACATCAGAACCAAACCAGAGAAATTGCAATCTCAAATTATAGGCATTTGCACTCGCTAAATAACTGTCGATCAGTGTAAAATTAAATGTATTATCTGCTGTTTCAATATAATTCCAAGGAATTGGTACTGACACATCTTTAAAACCGGCAAGACTCGCTTTTTGAAAATACTGATATACGTTTGCTAATTTAGTGGCATCACTATAGGGGGATGTCCCTAAATAATCATCAATCCGTAATTGAATCCCGTATACCAAATAGGGTAATCCCTTATAATCAATATAATTCGTAGTTGCTGTTCTTACTAATTTAGAAATCGGGATACTATATTTAATTGAAATTGTATAAGATAATGCTGTAATGACACTCTTTGAATCTTTTAATTTAAAAGAGAATGTGGTTGCCGTACGGATAATATCAGGAGTAAATATGAACTTCGTTCTATCCGTAAATACTGTTGCTTGTGAAACATCTGTTTGACTTACAACGATCCCATTATAAGTCAATGTTCCTGCTGCCGGTAATGCCGTAATGACCAATCCTGCAAAAGAATCCCCGGTTGATTTGTAAAACGCAAAATCATTATTGACAAATGAATAACTGGTCGAAGTTGCCGGAATGTAGATAGTATTATGAGCACTCAAGGGTTGTTGAGCGTAGATGTGCATTATACTCATGACTAAGAGCATAACAGAACATGAAATAAATTGCCTTTTCATTGTTTTATAATTTTTTAGTTATTTTCTATTCCTAAATATCATGAAACTACGTATTTAAGTTTTTTCATTATAAGAGAGTATCACATACAAAATAACTTTTGATTTTTTTTGCATTCATTTGTTTGAAGAGTAAGAATATAAGTGCCTTTTGACAAAAAACTTATGTTTATAGTTTCATTTAAATCTCCGGATCTTAATCCAATCAAAGATTTAGAAAAAACAACTTTCCCTACTAAATCTAATATGGAAATATTTACATTGGTAGCATTCAACAAACTCTCGTGAATTTGAAGTTTTCCGTCGTAAAGTGGATTTGGAAAGGCTAATAGCGAATTAATGCTTATTGATGGAATTGCTGAAATCAATGAAAAGTTTGCATTTATTGTTTTTGGAGTTGTCTCCATAACAAAAGAACTAATGGCATTTGTATCAGACAAATCACCATTCCATCCATTAAATTTTACCCCGGCAGTTGACAATGCTTTTGCAGTCACATTTATTCCTGTGGGAAAATATTCGCTTCTGGTAATGGTGCCAAATGAGCTGTTATTTGAAGTGAAATTTACTTTGTAGGTTGGATTTATACTGGGAATTAATTTCCTTAAATTCACATCAGTGCTTAAGCTTTTAATTCCCTGCACAACTAATTTTGCCATTTCAATAGCTCCCATTTCCTGAAAATGTGTATTATCTACATTTCCATTCGGGTAGTTTGGATAATCTCCAGGAGCCAAATTCATGAAAATGAAATTGGTTGAATAGATATTTCCAACAGAAGCGAGTAAAGTTTTGCTGGCTGCATCCAAATCGATTAATGGGATGCTTAAGGCAGTAGATAATTGACGAATGGCTTCTGGATAGAGACCCCACGAACCATTCGGTAAATTATTGTTATTCATAGGTGTAACTAAAACAGGATACGCTCCCAATGCTTGTGTTTCTGTTATATATTTTGTAAGGTATTCCGTAAATGTTGTGGATGGATCAAGACTACCATCGTTAATTCCAAATTGAATAAACACAAAATCTCCGACCTTTATATTAGGTTTCAATCCAGCCCAATAAGTTGTATAAAAAGTCATAGAACTTGTACCACTTACAGCCTTATTATCAATACTTACACTATCTTGATTTAAAAAAAAACTTAACTCCTGGCCCCAACCTGTTTTTGGATAATTTGCCGAACTCCAGGTTGCTACAGTAGAATCACCGATGGTATGAATTGTTGGTTTAGATTTTGTAAACGAAAAATCGGCACATTGAAGCCAAATCCATCCACCATTTGGATTGGTAGCCGAAACAGCAATTCTGTAAATGCCATCTGATGGAATAATTACATCGGTTGTGTAAGTTATAAAGCTACTTCCGTTAAAGCCAGTCAAACCTGGAATTGATGTTTGGATCAAATTTGTTGATTGACCCGCTTGATTAATGATCAAATTTACGGAAGCTGCTCCAATACTTCCACCTCTGAATGCTCCTGAAAAGCTGTATTTGCCTGCTGTCAGAGTTATCATCTGAAACATGGTATCGGTATAAGCTGTGGCATAACCGCCAATTTCAATATCGACATTACCGCTTGGGCTTGCAGCTGCTTTACTTTTAAAAATAATATCTCCCCATTGTGTTACGCCTTTATATTGACCATTGAACGTCCAATTGGTTGGATAAACAAGACTCACAAGTCCTTTGTTGCATGAAACCTGTTGAGTTGACCAGTCAGCAAAATTTCCGTTTAAAAGTTTATTTTGTGCAATCAAGCTGGTAAAATTTGCTTGAATATTTTTATCAGTTGTCCCCATCACAAATGAACTTATTGGAGATGTACCATTTAAATCTCCACTCCAATTATAAAATTTTCCATAAGAATTAGCTAATGCTTTGGCAGTTACAGTTATTCCGGCAGGGAAATATTCACTTCGGGTGATGGTTCCCAGTACGGCATTATTTGAAGAAAAAGTTACTTTATAAGTGGGATTGAGGTATGGAATCAGTGTTTTTACATTAACATCAGAACTAAGGTTTTTAATGCCTTGCACAACTAATTTTGCCATTTCAATAGCTCCCATTTCCTGAAAGTGGGTATTATCCACATTTCCGGTAGGATAGGTTATGTAATCACCGGGAGCTAAATTCATAAAAATGAAATTAGTTGCGTAATTATAACCAACGGTACTAAACAAAGCCTTACTTGAAGCATCCAAATCGATTAATGGAACAGATAATGCAGTTGCTAATTGACGAACTGCATTTGGATATAATCCCCATGAGCCATTTGGTAAATTGTCGTTGTTCATGGGTGTAACTAAAACCGGAAATGCACCCAATGCTTTTGCCTCTGTTATATATTTTGTTAAATAAACTTTGAAAGTAATAGAATCAATGGTTTGAAACCCATCGTTAATCCCAAATTGAATAAATATAAAATCACCAGCATTTATTTTTGATTTAACGTTACCCCAATATGAATTATAGTAGGTTACTGAACTGGTTCCACCTACAGCTTGATCATTAATGGAAACACTGTCGGAATTAAAGAAGAAGTTTATCAACTGGCCCCAACCAGTCTTAGGATAATTTGTCGGATCCCAAATCTGAACTGTTGAATCACCAACTGTAAAAACAGTTGGTTTTGCCTTTTGAGCTGACAATCCCATGGTAAATGTTTCTACCA
>CAIYOZ010000212.1 GCA_903927945.1 uncultured Bacteroidales bacterium
ACCCAATAATAAAGTATATAAATTATTGATATAGTTTCAAGTATTCCAAAAATGATACTAATTGGAATCATAATTTCGGTGTTAATTGACGATTTATTAAGTACAATTATTGATGAAAATAGAACACCTAAAAATATGAATATAACTGACAACTGGAATTTCAAGTACTTATTTTTTCTATTATCATTTTTGTCATTTAAAAATAAAGCATAACCGGTATACAAGTACCACAATAATATCGGTATAATATTCAATGTAAAAAAAACAGTTCCATTTAAAGCGAAAGAATTACTATCAAAGATAGAAATATAACCTACAAATATAAGAAATGCCAATATTTGGAATGCAAAAATAATAATTAGAAATATAAAGGGTTTTATACGAAATATCTTATTTATCATATTTTTATTTATTTGAAATTTGTAAAAAATATAATTACAATCCACCCCATCATGACTACCCACGTCACCCCGTAATACCTGAACTTCCGGTTCTTATGATGAATACTGTACATGAGTAACAAGTTGGCAAATACCCCACCCAACATTTCCAGGATATGCAAGGTTCGTTCAGGTGTGCGGCGGTGGTTCTTTATGGCAGCACGTTTATCGTAAACAAAAATGATTCCGCTTAATAAATTTATGATGATCAGATAAATGAAGAATAGTGTTTCAAACGTCATTGTCATTGTCATTTTTCTTTTTGGATAATACCTTCTTCTTATGCTCCGGTAAATAATTTTGACTTGTAACCACTTTCTTCCCGGATTTCAACTCCAGTTGTTGACGGGCATCACCGGCAATTTTACCACCTGCTTTTGCTGCTTTTTCATTTTCATGAAATCCGCGTGTATCTGTATTTACGGCTATTTCCTTGGTCGAAGCTTCCCCCAACATGGAGAATATCAATTCCAAATCGGTCATGTGATCACGCAAATTTTGACTCTTCAATCCCTTTACTTCTTTGTATTCTTTGGGTGTGATGCCAAATGTAGCTTTTGAAATTTCGGCTGTCAAAATTGCATATTCGATTTGACCTTTTACTCCGCGGTTTTTCCATTCTTCCGTCAATTCCTCCCGAATGGCAATGCTTCGCATCCGCTTTTCAATCCAATCATCCGGATAACCTTTCAATTTATACAATTCCCTCGTCCGTTGGGTAGCTAACTCAGGATTCTCTATTTCGTCGAGTCTTTCTGCACCTACCTTTGCTAACCACAGTTTGAATGGTTCTGCTTTGGGGGATGGGATTGATTGAATAATTCGTAACAGCCCTTGTGCATCTGAGGCTTGAATTTTACGTTTTTTCCCATCGACTGCTGTCATTTCAACTGGGGTACAAATTGTACCCCAGTTGCTTTTAAGATTCTGATCCCGACTCAACATACGTTTTAAGTATTGCTTTGAATCGGTACTGTCCGTTAAAACCTCTACTACATCCTGAATAGAAAAATACCATTTCTCTTCCTGTTCATTCCATTCGGAACGAATTTGTTTACTTTCGAATAGTTTAATGTTGCTCATAGTGTTTTTAAAGTTTTATTTTAAACATCCATCATCACTCTATTGAAATAAGAACTGCAAATGTATTGATAATTTCACAAATTGATACAAAAAAGGGTACAATTTGTACCCCGTTTCTTTTTATCGTTTTCTTTTTATTCTTTTACAATTCAAACGGAACAAATCGTTCAACCTTTCAAACTCTTTAACGCTGACATGTCTTCGACGATGTCAGGTTTTTATCCTAACACGAAACACAGAACACAGAACGCGGAACTTGAACGCGGAACTCTTCAAACCTTTCAAACTCTTCAAACTCTTTAAAACACGGAACCCGGAACGTTGATCATTATTCAAGAAGATCCGGTCTCAGCCGTTTTGTGCGTTCCACCGATTGCTGGTGGTTCCACTCATCCACCTTCGCCTGATGCCCCGAAAGCAGGATATCGGGTACCTTCCATCCCTTGTAGTCTGCGGGGCGGGTATAGACGGGTGGTGCCAGCAGGTTGTCCTGGAACGAATCGGTGAGGGCGGACTGTTCATCCCCAATGGCACCGGGTATCAGGCGCACGATGGCATCTGTCATGAGGGCAGCCGGTATCTCGCCCCCCGTGAGTACGAAGTCGCCTATGGATATTTCGCGTGTGATCAGGTGTTCGCGTATCCGGTGGTCAATGCCCTTGTAATGTCCGCACAGGATGATCAGGTTCTGCGACATGCTCATCCGGTTGGCCATCTTCTGGTCGAACTTTTCGCCATCGGGGGAGGTATAAATCACCTCGTCGTAGGTCCGTTCACCCTTGAGCATGGTAATGATGCGGTCGATGGGTTCGATCTGCATCACCATCCCGGCACTGAATCCAAAGGCATAGTCGTCCACCCGGCGGGTCTTGCTGGTGGAATACTCGCGCAGGTTGTGTACATAAACCTCCACCAGCCCTTTGTCGCGGGCACGTTTGACGATGGAGTAATTCAACGGGCTCTCCAGCAGCTCGGGAACGGCAGAAATGATATCGATGCGCATAGGTTGGGTTTTAACTGATGATAGGGCAAAGGTAGAAAAAATGCATGGATTACTAAGAGTTCATCCCGTAAAAGGTTTGTGGGTTGGCCGCTTGATCCCTTGATTTGTCAACCACAATATATTGTCGGGTTTCCTCCCCCTTCTGTACGCTTCCCATCCTATACCCATCCTATGCCCATCCTATACCGTAACTTAGATAACCAAGGGATAACCAAGGTATAACCCAGGTATAACCTATATTTATATAGATACGGGTTATCCCTGGGTTATACTTGGATCAATGCTTAATAGTTCTTATATTAACCAAAAGTCGGTATAGGATGGGTATAGTAACGGCATAAAATGGGTGTAAACCACCATGCACCCTGAAGCCGGAAAGAATAGAGTTGATTCTTTCCTCCAACGTAAAACAGTGAAGTCGGTTGTGTTTGAATTTATAGGTTAGAGGCCAGCCACTTGCGGAGGTCTTCGGGGTTTTTACCACGCCGGCGGGCATAGTCGACAAACTGATGCTCATCTATCTTGCCGATCATGAAGTATTTCGACCGGGGATGGGCAAAATACAACCCGCATACCGAGGCATTGGGGAACATGGCGCCATTTTCGGTGAGCATGATCCCGATATCCTTGAATTTCAGCAGCGGATCGAGCGTGAAGATGATGGACTGGTCGGGGAGGGAAGGGTAGCCCACGGCGGGACGGATACCGCGGTATTTGGTTTGAAGCATTTCCTTCACTGTCAGGTCTTCATCAGCGGCATACCCCCAGTATTTTTTACGCACTTCGGTGTGCAGCCATTCAGCAGTGGCTTCGGCCAGGCGGTCGGAGAGCGTCTTGACCAGGATGGAATCGTACATGTTATCGTCTTTCTCGAAGATGGCGGCAAAATCCTCCACGCCCTGGATGGTGGTGGCAAAGACTCCGACATAATCGTTTTCGGGAGCCACGAAATCGGCCAATGAATAGCAGAACCCATCGGTGGACGGATGCTGCTGGCGTAGTGTGGGGACAACAACCGTGGCGTCATGATCCTGAATATAAATATCTTCGTCCCTGGCGTACCCTGGATAAATGCCGAAACTGGCATTCAACGTCAGTATTTTTTCATCCTTGAAGCGGCGGAGCATTTCCTGGGCATCCTTGTGTAACTTGAGGGCTTCTTCAGCTTTGGGACGGTCGGCTTCGGGGAATTGCTGCAACCAGGTGACCTTGCACGACAGGCAATCGTGTACCGTTTCGATGCCTTCGAACTTACCCGTAAGACGCCAGGCCAAAAAGAAAAATGTCCAGTCGATGAAAGGTATAATTTCACTCAGGTCAATATCCCGGAGTTGAATCAGACCAAGGGTCGCGGGTTTAGCAGGTATGTAGCTCATAGGGAAGTTTAAAAATTAAAGAGTTTGAAAAGTTTAAGGGTTTGAAGAGTTCCATGTTCCGCGTTCAGTGTTCCGTGTTTTGTGTTCTGCGTTGGAGACGTTGGTAATAGAAAGTCTCAGCGTTTGAAAAGTTTGGTATTTGAAGAGTTTAAGAGTTCGATGATTGAAAACTTTAATTAAAACACAAAAATAGGTGAAATAGTTGTATTTTTGCCGTTTAAGAATATAAACCCTAAAATTATCATCATGAAACAGTTATTTTTAGCACTCTTTCTCCTGGCATGTACGTTAGTTAACGGCCAGACCGCGAAAAGTTTATCTTCAGCGAACTCACCCATGGAACTGACTACTTTCGACACGATCAAATTGTTGGCTCCCGATACCCTGGGAGGGAAACCACTGATGCAAACCATGCAACGCAGGCATTCGGACCGTCAGTTTGCAAGCCGAAACCTGTCACTGAAGCATCTGTCGGAAATCCTTTGGGCTGCTAACGGGATAAACCGCCCCAACGGAGGCCGTACCGTTCCATCTGCTATGGCCTTGTATCCCTTGCAGACGTATGTTGCGCTGGCCAATGGTATTTATTTCTACAATCCGAAGAAGCATCAGTTGGAACCGGTGGTAAAAGGTGATTTCCGCAATCTGTCAGGCAAGCAACCATTCGTGGAAACAGCCCCTGTGAATCTGCTTTTCATTGCCAAGGCAAGGAGTGCCACCGATAAGTTTGAAATGGCCATGATGGATTCGGGATATTGCTCCCAGAACGTGTACCTGTATTGTGCCTCGGAAGGACTGAAAACAGTGGTCAGGGCCGGCGCCAAAGAAGTGGAATTGCTCAAAGTCATGAAACTTGAAATAGGCTATAAGTTCATCATTGCGCAGACGGTAGGATATTGATTATTTGGTAGTTATTAGTCTGTAGTCGAGAGTAAAGAGTGAGTAGTTTATAGAATACATTTTATAGTTTAGAGCTTTCCTGATTGGGAATGACATGAACCTATACTATGAATTTTTGAATTGTTCAATTTACCCACCCCAAGCCCCTGAAGGAAATATTAAGAGCGTATATTGAGATTCAACGGTAATCACACTTCCCCTTTAGTGGCAAGGGGTGGTTAGTTTCATGAGAGTAAGTAGTTGGTAGTCGCTGTATTTCGATCAACGATAATTTGTCGGTTTGTCGGATAATTCTAGTGTTATGTTAGTTCTTTTTTGACGGTTATTCCTTTTATGCGTCAAACCGGAGAAGAATCGGTTAGACGCAATACCGATCAACCGCTTTTTTGTTGCGGTTTGTCGGATATCAATGGCGACATTTTCAACTTAACATAACACTAGTTTAAAGTTTCCAGTTTATAGAAGTTTATATACGGAGCATCTAATAAAAAACAGAACCAATTGACTTACCATGAATTTACGGAGTGAAAAGTAAACATATTAAGTATTGTTTCCGTTAGATAAATGAAATGCATCATTTTTTGGACAGCAACATAGCTATTGTTGAAATTGATGTTTTTTTAAATTGTAATCCTATAGTATCATGAGACGTATAACTGTCTATATAGACGAGAAAGAATATAATCATTTTTTAGAACTAACGAAGCATCTTAGTTATGTCAGGAAGATTGAGACTGATGAAGAGCCTTCCACTGAAGGAATTGTAAAAAATATAGAAACAGGATTGAAAGAAGTTGAACTTTTTAAGAAAGGCAATTTGAAAACAACGTCTGCTAAAGATTTCTTGAATGAGTTATAACGTTCAATTGCGTTGGAAGAATGGAATCATTTGAGGTTTTAATTTGAAACCTTAAAAAGAGGCGGAAGAAGACACTTACCATATGCATTTACTGAACAGTGACTTGCAATGCTCAGTGGAATATTGAATTCAGAGAAAGCAATTCATGTCAATATCGCTATTATGCGAGCATTTGAAACATGAAGTTGAAATAAGGTTAAGATACTTTTGCTTCTTTTTCTACTAAGTCCTCACGAACTGGGATCGAACAACAATAGAGATAACTTAATATTATTTGATAATAAGGTTAATAAGGTTAGGGGTGTGGGGGTGACGGGTTTTCTACTAAGGTTTCGAAAATAGGAAAAATAAGGTTTTAATATAATACAAGTAAGAAAATGCAATTCAGGACTGATTAATTATTAGTGCATTACAATTAGTTATATAGTAGGTTGACAAACAAAAATAAGGTTTATTCTTCAAAAACCTTATTTTTAAGGTGTTAAACCTTAGTAGAAAACCAATGAACCACTAAACCCTAACCTTATTACCTTATTCAAAAAATGTATCAACTATCAATTCGTAAGTAACACCTTCACAAAATTCCATTTTTACACAGCCTCTAAAGGGATATGATTAGCGTTATATTGAGATTCAACAGTTCTTGTTGATATATATTAGACGGTGGTAATTATACATCCCCTTAACAGGCTGTGTAAAAATTAAAATAATAAATGTTCTTTGAAATATTGTATAAATGGAAATAAATAAGTAACTTTATGGCACATAAAATAAAGATTATGAGCCATATACAACCAAAATCAAGAGAGCAATTAATGATGCCTTCAGTAATTGATGACTATGTTTCATTAGATAACCCTGTTCGCTTTATTGACGCTTTTGTTGATAAAATTGTCCAAATTCAATCCGAGTTGCTTACAGACAAAGGAAATGCTGAAGTTGGTCGGTCTGCCTATCAATTTACAACCTTACTTAAACTATATATTTATGGTTTTTTGAATTCAATAAGCTCATCTCGCAAATTAGAAAGAGAAACTTATCGCAATATGGAAGTAATTTGGTTGCTAGGAAACCTTCAACCTGATCATAAAACCATATCTGATTTTCGTAAAGACAACAAAGAATCTATTCGTAAAGTGACTATTTCCTTTCGTAAGTTTTTGATAACAGAGGGTTATATAGCTGGTAAACAAGTTGTAACAGATGGCACTAAGATAAAAGCTTATGCAAGCAAAAACACTCTTTCGCTCAAAGGGATTGCACACCGTATGGAACAACTGGAAATACAACTAGATAAATACTTTTCACAGCTAAATGATAATGACACTGTAGAAAGTGTTGAAGAACAGCTAGCTGAACTATCTAATGAACTAGGCGTTGAACCTGCTTTACTTGAAAAAATAGCTAAATTGCAAGAACAAGTGCAAACATTGGAACAACAGAAACAACTTCTTGAAAAGCTGGGACGCGATTCTATTGCACCTTCTGATCCACAGGCTAAAATCATGAAAAGCAAAGAAGGATTCTATCCGGCATATAACGTTCAATCAACAGTAGATGACAAAAATCACATGATAGCTCAAATGGATGTAACAGATCATCCCAATGATTATTATGATTTGGAATCGAACGTGGATGCTTTAAAAGAACAGCTTGGTATCACACCCGAAACAGTTCTGGCGGATAAAGGATATGCAAATGAAGACCAAATTCAATTATTAGAAGAAAATGGTATTAAGTGTATAGTTCCTTTCCCTGAAAATGCTCCTGACCAAAAACAGATTGATGCAGGTATTACTTTCGAGTACGATAAAAAAAATGATTGCTATCGCTGCTCCCAGGGTCAGATATTGCCCTTAAAAGATAAAAACATAATCTATAATCATAAAGTATATAACAGGTATCAAGGTAAAAACTGTGGCGAATGTCCACTCAAAAGCTCATGTACTAAATCTAAAAAAGGTCGAGTTATTGCCAGACGATTAGATAATCAGTGGTTACTAGAATATAAAGAGAAACTCAAAACAAAGGAATTTAAAGAGGGTGTCAAACTCAGAAAGAACTTTGTTGAACACCCCTTTGGGACAATTAAGTATTGGATGGGACAAATACCATTATTGCTTCGAGGAAAAGAAAAAGTACAAGTCGAAATTGATTTATACTCCACTTGTTATAACCTTAAAAGGCTTATTAACCTCGAATCGATGGATGTCTTACTGCTTAAAATACAAAATTGGGACTAATCTCCCTATTTTCTTTGTATTTGAATAAAACACGAGTGCAATTAAGTTAATAAATGTATTATAGTATTGTTAGCCTAATTATTTGTGGATTTTCCATTTTTTACAATATTTCAAAGAACGCTTTTAAAACAATAATTACACAGCCTGTTTAGGAGCTTGGGGTCATTTCTTTTAAAGCGTCGGAATACTCATTCCAGTTATTTTACGGTACAAATCGAGCGCATAAATGTCAGTCATGCCGGAGATGTAATCCAGTATGGCCATGATCTTGCCATACACCGTGGGACTGTTGGTTTCGTACTGTTCGGGTATGCGCATGAGCAGTTGCTGGGAATAGGCCTTTTCGGGATTCAAAACGGCCGTGACCAGATGTTCCAGCAGGGTGAGTATAATTTTATAGCCCGCCAGTTCAATGTCCAACACCTCAGAGGAGCGGTATATTTTGGCCAAAGCCATGCGTTCACAGTTTTTATAGGCCTGGCCTGATTGCGCGGGCAACTGTTTGATGAGCGACAAGGTGAAAGTCCCGTTCAGAATAGCTGCCTCATTCTCCACGAAAACAGCCGAACACTGATCGATCAGTTGTCCTATGACGGAAGACCGCAGGTAGGCGATTTGTTCATTCACGTCGGTCACCAGATTCATGGTATCCATCCGGCGGGCCCGGCGTTCTTCATCAAAAAAGTCAAGGAATAAGTTTTTGGTTTCATCCGAAGTCAGGATCTTCAGTTTGTGGGCATCCTCTATATCCATGATCTGGTAGCATATATCGTCGGCAGCTTCCACCAGGTAAACCAACGGGTGACGGGCAAAACGGTGGGCATTATCCTCCAGGCGGGGAATGCCCAGCTCATCGGCAATCTTCTGAAAATCGGCTTTCTCCGAATCGAAATACCCGAACTTTTGTTTTTTGGCATCCGAATAGATGGACGAATAGGGATATTTCACGATGGAGGCCAGGGTGCTGTAAGTCAACACGAATCCACCGGGACGGCGGCCGTGGAACTGATGGGTCAGCAACCTGAAAGCATTGGCATTCCCTTCGAAAAAGGTACAATCCTTCCATTCTTCCTGAGTCATTTCACTCTTCAGGTTTTGCACATTCCCTTCCGAGAAGAAGGTGGCAATGGCCCTTTCGCCCGAATGACCGAAAGGAGGGTTCCCCAGGTCGTGTGCCAGGCAGGCGGCGGAAACGATCGAACCGATTTCTTCCAGAAATGGAGATGCAAAGGCATTGGTTTTATAGATACGATGGGCCACGTTATCACCCAGCGAACGGCCTACACAGGCTACCTCCAGGCTATGCGTGAGGCGGTTGTGCACAAAGACACTGCCGGGTAGCGGGAATACCTGCGTCTTGTTCTGCAACCGGCGGAAGGGAGCCGAAAAGATCAGGCGGTCGTAATCGCGTTGAAATTCACTGCGGTCGTCGGCCCGTTCGGCGTGGTAGGCTTCCTGTCCGAAGCGCTTGGTAGATAAAAGTTGATTCCAGTTCATCTTTATGACTTCGTCGTTATTTATTGTTATTTATAGTTACTACTAGTTATTCGCGGTTGTTCCTGGTTATTTGTGGTTATTTATAGTTATTCAGTTGTTGTGGAGCAAGCTATGAAATATTTAGCAGCAAATAACAATAAATAACGCAAAGCAAATAACAATAAATAACGTGCAGCGAATAACTATTTCATGAGGGCATGTGATATTTCTTTAATTCCGCCCTGTATCCTTTGCTTTTATCGTTGGTGACCTTATCCATCCACTTCCAGAATTTGGGGCCATGGTTCATCTCTTTGGTATGGCACAGCTCGTGCAGGATGACATAATCGACCAGATGGGCGGGCAACAGCATCAGGTAGAGTGACAGGTTGATGCTCTTCAGCCCTGAACAACTGCCCCAACGGCTCTTGCTGGACTGAATCTTGACATCCGTAACCTCGAACCCAAAGGTACCGGCCAGATGACGGGTACGGTCGGGTAGCAGGCGCTTTGCTTCCTTACGCATGAAATAGCTGATACCATTCCAGAAATGCTCCTGGGTCTGTGCATTGGTACAATCGGAACCCACTGGGAATTCGATGTGCAGGGTGCTGTTCTTCAACGAAAAGTAAATATTCTTCCGTTCGCAGGCTTTGGCGGCAACCGTAAAAGTAAGGGTTTGAAGTTGCGACTTTTCATCGATCAGGATATTGCTCTTTTGCAGCCCCTGTTCCAGTTTTTCCTGCTTTTGGATCAGCTTGTTGCGGATAGAATTTATGAATTTCATGGCCTCCTCCTCCGAAGCTTTTAGGGGGAGGGTCACCTTTAACCCCGAAGGCAATATCCGCACACGAATATGTTTTGAGCGCTCGTTATGAACGAATTCGATGGTGCCTAATTCGGGATCTGATCTCATAAAGAAACGGATAAATACGGGATTTGATAAAAAAGCACTACAAAGGTACAATTTTTTTGAGCACTAAATGGGAGTTTATGGACTGAAACGTATAACTTTGCATAGATTTTAAAAAATACGGAAATCGGAAAAATACAGCGATACAACAAGCCCTAAGGTTCTCTGTTGATCTGATGACTGATGACTGATAACAGATAACAGACAATGATATGATTCATGCAAAAAATATCCATAAGAGTTTTGGTGAGCTCGAGGTGCTGAAGGGGGTTGATTTAGACGTAAAGAAAGGCGAAATTGTGTCCATTGTCGGTCCGAGTGGTGCGGGTAAAACTACGTTGCTGCAGATACTCGGAACGCTTGATAAACCCAATAGCGGGGAAGTGTTGGTGGATACTATAGACTTTAGCCGCTTGGGGGAAAAAGAACTGGCAGCTTTCCGAAACAAGCATATCGGCTTTATCTTTCAGTTTCATCAGTTATTGCCTGAATTCACGGCACTGGAGAATGTGATGATTCCTGCCCTTATAGCCGGGAAAGATCAAAAAAAGACTACCCAAAAGGCAAAGGAGATACTGGCTTACCTCAAGCTAAGTGACCGGATGGAACATAAACCCAACGAACTTTCGGGTGGCGAGAGGCAGCGTGTGGCAGTAGCCCGTGCCCTGATTAATGACTCTTCCCTCATTCTGGCAGATGAACCCTCAGGAAGCCTGGATACCAAAAACAAGGAGGAACTGCACAGGTTGCTGTTCGATTTACGCGACAGGTTCGGGTTAACCATCGTGATTGTCACACACGACAAAGAACTGGCAGCCTTATCGGACCGGGTGATACAGATGCGGGACGGACTTATTATAATTGACAATTAACAATTTAAAATGCAAAACAGGTTTTCCGCATATTTTGAGGACGCAATATGCGACCTCAAGTTGTTCAGAACATATAATCAAGCATTTACGTTTAGCGAAGTATTAACTGTTATTGTTAACCAATTAATTCTGACCGTATGGAATTGCAGATTATTCAAAACAAGATTTATGAAATTCGCGGACAACGTGTTATGCTTGATTTCGATCTGGCTGAACTCTATGAAACCGAGACTAAAAGACTCAAAGAAGCAGTCCGAAGGAATGTAGCTTCCCGGATGATTTTATGTTTGAGTTGGACCTATTTGAATGGGACAACTTGAGGACGCAAAATGCGACCTCAAGTTGGGGAGGCACACGATATCAGCCATTTGCATTCACTGAGCAAGGTGTAGCCATGCTTGCCAGCGTATTGAATAGTCCAAAAGCAATCCAGATAAATATCCAGATTGTATGGGCATTTATTGTCCTTCGTCAATATGCACTGGGTTATGCAGAGTTGAATAAAAAACTTGAAATGTTTATGATTGAAACCAATGTCCAGTTCAACGATATATACGAGGTGTTGACAGCACTGGCAAAGAAAAAGGAATTGGAAGAAAAGCCCAGAAATCCAATAGGCTATACGAAGCATTGAAAAATAGTAGTCTTGCCGGGACAACTGCCTATTTAATTATTCCGCATCTAACTATATTGATTTACACACTGATAAACAGTATTTAATGGGTAAATGAAAACAGATAGATAAGGATAAATAAAGTTAAATAAGAAACTATTCTTGCCAAAATTCTTGCCAATTTGTTATTTATGTAGCGTGTTTAACTAATCATTCTACTACAATGGCAAAAATTAGTTTTTACCTCAACGACAAAACAAAAAAAGAAACAACACTTTTTTGTTCAATTAATTATGGGCTTTATTCAATTGTGAATAGTGTAAAGAAGTAGTCAAGGGTCACCCGTAAAAGTTGTGGACTAGGCATAAATTTTAGTTAATCTGAAAAGGAAAAACTTAATATCAATAACTCCTCTTAGTGATGCTCTGAAAGCTTTAATTTTAGCATTAAAAGATTCTGCAGATGCGTTTGTTGACCTATTTACAAAGAAGTTGAGAATCTCATCATAATGTTCGTAAATCGTCCCTGCAATTGTATTAAATGATTTAAATTCCGATTCAGCCACCTTATTGTACCAGCGAGCAAGACTCAGCCTGGCAGCATCTTTAACTGTGTTTTTAGCGTATATCATTCTTAAAGAATGTGTGAGAGAATGAGCTTGTTGTAAATCAGGATATTGTTCAAAAAGAATTTCTGCTCTTATTTTTTGTCTCTCAGTCCATTTCTCTGGAGATTTAAACAGTAAATATCGG
This sequence comes from uncultured Bacteroidales bacterium, assembly GCA_903927945.1. GTDB lineage: Bacteria > Bacteroidota > Bacteroidia > Bacteroidales > Paludibacteraceae > Paludibacter. The sequence continues at coordinate 12,531 of CAIYOZ010000212.1, forward strand.
CTTCTGGCCAATAATTGCTTGGATGTATCTCCATTTCTAAGTACTACAGGATTATAGCTTGAACCAGATAATTTAGCTTCTTCCTTGGCATTTGTTTCTTCATTGATTGCATCCCAACGATGAGCAATGCGCATCTCCTGTAGGGCATCTAAAGCTAGTTTTTGGACATGAAAACGATCTATTACCCGAATTGCATTTGGGAAACAACTACGTACAATCTTACGCATTGAATCAGACATATCAAGTGTCACTTCTTCTACTTGATCTAATTTATCTTCCGGAATATGATCTTCTATTATTTGAATAATAACCTCGGAACAGACTCCTTCAATAATAGCGATAATACTGCCTTTAAGACCCCTGGCAGCTTTATTGGTTATTATAGTATATAATTCTCCGTTTGAAACAGAGGTTTCATCAATACTTAAATGGCTTCCAATATTTTCAGGGAAAACAAGCCATTTGTCGGCATGTACTTTCTGATTCCAGGTATTATAATCACTCAAATGTTCCTTGTATTGACGACCTAGCTGCTCGCCATCTATGTAATAGAACTTCTCAAGGGAATGACTGTGTATCGGGTAAGTATCCAATAAGTCCTTTTAAAAAAGTCGCGAAACCTTGTGTGTAACGCGTTCCTTCTGCTGTTAAATTCCACTCTCTACTAATAACTTTCTTCAACTAACCAACGACGCCTTCTTACATGCAATAAAGTTGCTTTGTTGCGTATCGGATAATCTTTTATTATCGCTTCTTCATGAAAACCCTTTGACAATAAATTGTAACCAGAATAAATATCAGGTTTGTCTGGATTTTCATCCAAATAAATATGAAGCTCCTTGCCCTGTTCTTCTATCTTGGTTATCTCGAAATATTGAAATATTTCTTCTGGTAATATATACTTCACCAGAGTAAGTAAATGGGGATTTTCATTCATCTGATTTTGCATTTAAAGTTCAACTGCAAAATTATTAATTTTTATTCACTCCACAACTTTTACGGGTGAGCGGTATTCACCACTGAAGTACCATACTGATATTGTAATGTTCCCTGATTTGTGGAATAAAGACCTTAACAGGGCAAAGGAATCTAACAAGTGGGCGAACCCTGAAACGTTTGATATAAGTGTTCAAGCGGTCAAAGAATCAGCTAAAAAGAACTATAATTCGATCAATGACAAGATTGAATCCTTTGAAAGAACAGTCAAAGAATTGATTAATTCACTTTCTGATAATGGAAATGTACCTTCGCATGATAAATTACGAAATGAATTAGATAAGATTTATAAACCTTCCAGGTTAATTACCGTACACGATCCGACTGAAACTCCAAAAGATTTTTTCCCATTCATTGAGTTCTTTATTAAAACAATAACACGAAAAGAGAACACTATAAAGAGCTACAATACACTAAAAAACAATTTGTTAGAGTATGAGAAAGCTAAAAAAATCAAATTGACATTTGAAAAAATAGATATTGATTTTTATAACTCCTTTGTCGAATATCTAACCTCATTACATTTGGCAAAGAACACCATTGGCACCCGGATAAAAATACTTAAAACCTTTATGAATGAGGCTTACGAGAGAGGTATAAACGTACCTATGGACTACAAAAAAAAATCAATCAAAAAACCCTCTGAAGAAACATTTTCAGTCTATCTGACTGAACCGGAGTTAACGCTCATGTATAATAAATCTGGATTACCGCCTTATTTGGAACGCGTGCGAGATGTGTTTTTAATAGGGTGTTATACCGGGTTGCGTTTTTCAGACTTGTCAAAGCTAAATAAAGAGAATATAACCAACGATAATACTATAAAAATCAAAGCTATAAAGACGGATAAGTGGGTAGAAGTACCTATTCATCCATTCGTAAGGGAAATTTTTATTAAATACAATTATCAATTACCGAAAATTCCAACAAATCAGAAGTTTAATGATTATATCAAACAGGTAGCAAAACGGGCAGAAATTAAAGAGTTAGTTACCCTTGAAAGAAGTAAAGGCGATTTTATTGTAGGACAGACAGTTGAAAAGCACGAACTGGTAACAAGCCATACTGCACGCCGATCATTTGCCACCAACGCATTCTTGGCAGATATGCCGAGTATATCCATAATGAAAATTACCGGACACAAAACAGAATTGGCATTTATGCGGTATATTAAGATGAGTTCTAAAGATAACGCAATAAAAATGAAATCACATAAGTTTTTTAATCCGTTATTAATGGCTAAATAGAAAACTATGAACTACGACACATTAAATACCAACGAGTTTATACATATAAATAATATCAATTACTTATTATCTAATCAGAAATAAAATAATTCCAATATTATTATTGAACTAACTATCATTTATTCGTTTAAAATTATCATTCATTTAATCATGTAGTTAAGGGATCAATCTCTAACTACTAGATTATTTTATCGGGAAACCTTTATAGGAAAACAGTATTTATTTACTGAACTTTCGCAAGCTTTATTAGCCCGCTTGTGATAAGGCTTTGAAATTTAAGTATTTTGTAAGTTGTTCGTTTTCAGAGAATAATTTTTCCATTAACGTTTCACTATCTAAGTTGAGAATTTCGGACAAATGGGATACTAATTCAATGATAATCACCCATATTTTTTCAGATATGCTGAGTTTCAAGGAATCTTTTTGAGAAGCTCGAAACAATTCACCAAGTGTTTCGTAGTCTGAAAACCGTTTAGCAATTGACAGCATATTATATTGAAGCATACAAAGAGTTGTTGCTGCAATTTGAGCATCAAAATCCTGTGATTGACATTTACCTAAACCCAGATGTTGTTTGCATTCTTTGAAGAATACCTCTATCGACCAGCGGGTCGAATAGATTTTATAGGCTTGTTCAAAAGTAAGTTCAGTGTTAGTTGTCATTATTCCGTTCCAATTGCCTTTTTTCGAGGTTTTACAAAAAAAAGAGTTTTACTCCTATACCTTTAAAATCGACAATGATTTCGCCACAGTAATAGCCTAACAGTTTTGAACGTTTTGTCTTTTTGGTACGTCTAAGACGATCTACTATTTCTTTGGCAGTTAGATTTTTATCGAACGCTACGTAACGTGTTTTTCCCATTCTAATCATTCCCATGAAATGACAGCCGATACGACGTGTGGCAATAAATTTTACTATTTCATGACAAGTAAACCAACTGTCTACCAATAGATAATCAAAGCGAACTCCTGTTGAAATAGCCAATCGAAGCATGCTGATAGTGGATTCTATTTTGCTGGTATAATACTGATTCACACGTTGCATTCCAGGGATTGATTTATCACGTTTTTTGCTGTATCGTTCTTTGGATTGAGCAGGGGTTAAACCGTATGGTTTTTTTTCATTTTTACCTTTTTCTCCGTGAAAGCTAAAGTCTAATGAAAAGAAACTTTTACCATCATGATAACCCATGAAAAGTCCTTTAAATCCAAGTTTAGAACTGTGGGTTACGTGTGAATAAATTTTTCCTATTAACTCAAAATGATTGCCAGTTTTGGATAAATCAGTGTCATCCAAAATTATACAACGTAAAGGAGCCTGATTGTCTGTTGTCTGTTTTTCCACATTGCGAAGTAACTGCATATTTAAGCTGTAAGTGAATTTGCGCCAGTCAATCATTGAGTTGTTTATGAATCGATAAAATATATCTTTTCCGCAACTGATATACTTAAAAAGAGCTGAATCGACATAATGAGAAGCGTCCTGTATATCAAAAAATGGAAATAGCAAAAGCAAAACAAATTTGCTATAATTGTTGTAGCGCAAATTAACTGCAGGAGTTAATCCAAATTGTTTGTCCGAAAATGTCAAAGAGCTCATGAAACTTAAAATTGTCTCTATTGCTTTTTCACTTGTAGTAAAAAAGTCTTTTATCTCTGATAGTATTATTGTATCTTTGTGTCGCAGCATATTGCTTGGGTTTTGTTTAGCGACACAAAGTTACTGATTATCAGTGACTTTACCAAACAAATATGCTGTTTTTTTGTTGTATATCAATCAATTATATTACTTGCGAAAGTTCAGTTATTTATAAAATATTCTTGAAGAACGATTTAAATTTAACAAATATATAAATAAAAAGGCCTCTGAAATAACTTGTATTTTCAGAAGCC
>CAIYOZ010000213.1 GCA_903927945.1 uncultured Bacteroidales bacterium
AAAGTGTCTGTCATTTATCTCGAGCAAATGTCACCATTTGCCTTAAGCGATCTACCCCCCGACATCGGGCGAGCAACCCTACATGCGTCGGTATACGTGATCTTGCAACCCATAAGACGTACGGCTTTGAATGTTACCACCCAAACCGGTAAGCTCTTACCTCACCTTTTCACCCTTACTCCAAAAAAATGGAGCGGTTATTCTCTGTTACGCTACTCTGCCCTTTCAAACAGCTTCCCGTTAGGAAATATGGTGCTCTGCGTTGCCCGGACTTTCCTCCATTCCTCTAGGGAAAAGCGACAAACCGACCTACTATTCTTTTGCAAAGATAGATATAATATTTTAATTTCGTGATACCTGTTTGATGTTTGATTTCAGTCACTTAAAGTTCAAATCAAATTTAATTAAAGAAAAATTTCTTTATTCATCAACTATTCTCTACCTTTGTTGTTGATTAGTAAAGTGAATATGAATCAAAAAACCAGTCAAATGAAGCATTTAGGCATTAATAAAGGAGATAAAATTGTTATTATCGGAGGTGGATTCGCAGGTTTACAATTAGCAAAGTCGTTAAGAAAAGCAGATATAAAAGTAATTTTAGTAGATCGACAAAATCATCATCAATTTCAACCCTTGTTTTATCAAGTTGCAAGTGGGCGGCTTGAACCCTCCAGTATCTCATTCCCCTTTCGGAAAGTGTTCCAGAAAAGCAAGAACATTGATTTCAGGATGGCTGACATCATCAGTATAGATCCTAACGAACGAAAGATCATGACTACGTATAATCGTACCATCACGTACGATCATTTAATCATTGCAAGTGGTTGCAGGACTAACTTTTTTGGCAATCAGGCCATGAGTGAAAATACTTTCTCCATGAAGACCACTCAGGATGCCATAGAAATACGAAATAAAATACTCTTTAGCTTTGAGAAAGAAATCTTTGCCCGTCCTGAAGAGAAACAGGCTTGGATGAATATCATTATCGTTGGTGCAGGGCCTACAGGAGTTGAACTTTCGGGTGCATTCGCAGAATTGAAGAAGGATGTATTGCCAAAGGATTATCATAACATTGATTTTTCAAAATTCAATATTATTCTGTTGGAAGGAAGTAAATACGTTCTCAATAACATGAGTGATGAATCTAAAATAGCTTCCAGGGATTATCTTGAAGAAATGGGTGTGATTGTAAAAACAGAAACATTAATAGTATCTTACGATGGTAGTGAAGCAGTGCTTAATACAGGAGAACGGATTCCGTCTAAAAATGTGATCTGGGCTGCCGGTGTAAAAGGCAATGTCATTCAGGGCCTCTATTCAGAGGATATTTTTAAAAGCCGTTATAGGGTCGATCGGTTTAATAAACTGATAAGTTACCAGAATATCTATGCTTTAGGCGATGTAGCCTATATGGAGACTCCAAAATACCCTAACGGACATCCCCAGGTGGCAAATGTGGCTATCAATCAAGCCAAAAACTTAGGTACAAATATCCTTAAAACGTTGAACAACGAAAATTATATTCCAAAAGAGTATGAATACCACGATTTGGGAATGATGGCAACCATTGGCAAGCATAAAGCTGTTGTTGAATTTCCATTTCTGAAATTTAAGGGTCCGCTTGCCTGGTATGTCTGGATGTTTTTACATCTGTTTCTTATTTTGAGCGTTCGAAATAAACTCGTAATTTTCTTCAACTGGGCCTGGAGTTATTTAACCCGGGATACTTCGCTTCGATTGATTACCAATATAAATTATAAAAAAGAAAAAGTAACTGATTACTAATCATAAAAAAGGCTTCCATTGAGTTGGAAGCCTTTTTTATGATTAGTAATATACAAGTGTTAAGCAGGGATCAAATGTTCCAGATTCTTTACATTTTTTGCAATATCCTCATTTGATAACGTATAGTTTACCAGGTCATCAGCCAGATATTGATCATACGCCGCCATATCCACTAATCCATGACCTGAAAGGTTGAAAAGGATTGTTTTTTTTGTTCCTTCCTCTTTGGCTTTCAAGGCTTCATTGATAGCTGCTGCAATGGCATGCGCCGATTCCGGTGCTGGTACAATTCCCTCAGTCTGAGCAAAAAGAACTCCGGCTTTAAATGAATCTAATTGTTCGATATCCACTGCTTCCATCATATTATCTTTCAACAGTTGACTCACAATAGTCCCGGCACCATGATAACGAAGTCCACCGGCATGGATATGAGCCGGTGCAAAAGAATGACCAAGCGTAAACATAGGTAATAAAGGTGTATAACCGGCTTCATCTCCAAAATCATACTCGAATACACCTCGGGTTAATTTAGGGCAAGAGGCAGGCTCTGCTGCAATAAAACGGGTCTTCTTGCCATTCTTAATTGAATGACGCATGAATGGGAACGAAATCCCTCCAAAATTAGAACCTCCACCAAAACAACCGATGATAATGTCAGGATATTCGCCTGCCATTTCCATTTGTTTTTCAGCTTCCAGCCCGATAACGGTTTGATGCAAGGTCACATGGTTTAAGACACTTCCAAGGGTATATTTACAGTTGGGGGTTTGCATGGCAAGCTCTATGGCTTCCGAAATGGCAGTACCTAAACTTCCCTGATAATTTGGGTGGTCTGTCAGGATTTGTCTTCCTGCTTTGGTCGACATGCTGGGTGAAGGTATCACCTGGGCACCCCAGGTTTGCATTAACGAACGACGATAGGGTTTTTGTTCATAGCTTATCTTGACCATGTATACTGCCAGTTCAAGGCCAAACATCTTGGCTGCCAATGATAAGGCAGTTCCCCATTGACCGGCGCCTGTTTCGGTGGTTATGTTGGTCACACCTTCTTTTTTACAAAAATAGGCTTGGGCTAATGCTGAATTAAGTTTGTGAGAACCTACGGGACTAACGCTTTCATTTTTGAAATAAATGTGGGCAGGGGTATCCAACGCTTTCTCCAGGTTGTAGGCACGTACCAACGGTGTTGGACGGTATATTTTATATTTTTCCCGAACTTCTTCAGGGATCTCTATCCAAGGGTCGGTCTGATTTAATTCCTGGTGAGCCAGTTCTTTAGCAAACAAGGGATACAATTCTTCCTCTTTAATAGGTTGTTTTGTACCCGGATGAAGAGGAGGTAAAGGCTTATTGGGCATATCAGCCATAATATTATACCACTGCAGTGGCATTTGATCCTCCGGGAGATTGAATTTGTGTGTTTTGCTC
>CAIYOZ010000214.1 GCA_903927945.1 uncultured Bacteroidales bacterium
ATATAAAATGAGCAATTTTGTTACAAATGCGTTATATAAAAACATAATCTGAGCAAAGATATAACACCGAAATAGGATAAGCACACTAAATTTTTATTATTTTTGCAAGCAATTTTCACATTACCATGAACGAAAAAGACTATCAATATATTAATCATATCAACTCTCCTATTGATTTAAAAGCAATTAAACGGAATGAACTTCCGGCTGTTTGCGACGAACTCAGACAATTTATTATTGACGAAGTTTCAAAAAATCCGGGGCATTTAGGTTCCAGTTTAGGGGTGGTTGAACTCACTGTTGCTCTTCATTATGTTTTCAATACACCCTACGATCGCATTGTTTGGGACGTTGGACATCAGGCGTACGGACACAAAATCCTTACCGGTCGACGTGACCAATTTCATACTAACAGACAATTTAAAGGTCTTTGCGGATTTCCATCACCAAAAGAAAGTGAATACGACGCATTCGGGGTAGGTCATTCGTCTACTTCCATTTCTGCAGGTTTGGGTATGTCGGTAGCATCACTTTTAAAAGAAGAACCTAAACGTCAGGTGGTTGCTGTTATTGGTGACGGTGCCATGACGGGCGGACTTGCTTTCGAGGGGCTCAATAATGCATCGATGAGCAAAAATAATATGTTGATTATTCTGAATGATAATCAAATGGCCATTGATCCAATTCAGGGAGGTTTTACGCAATATCTGGTAGACATTACCACTTCACGGGCTTACAACAAGATTCGCTATAAGACATATAATGCGATGAAAAAAATAGGGTTGATAAACGAAAGAGGAAGAGACCGCATCATTAGTTTCAACAATACTGTAAAAGCCGCACTGACAAAGCAACACAATATATTTGAAGGATTGAATATCCGTTATTTTGGACCGGTTGATGGGCACGACGTTGATGAACTCGTACGTATTATGTCGGAAATAAAGAAATACAACGGACCTAAAGTACTGCATATCATTACTAAAAAAGGAAAAGGGTACGAATTTGCCGAAAACTCTGCTACCGAATGGCATGCGCCGGGTTTATTTAATGTGGAAACGGGTGAACGTAAAAATTGTGCTACATCTGCTCCAACTCCACCGCTTTTTCAGGATGTATTTGGGAAAACACTGCTTAAACTGGCGTTGAAAAATGATAAAATTGTGGCCATTACTCCTGCAATGCCAAGCGGTTGCTCCATGACCATTATGCAAAAAGAACTTCCAAACCGCGTTTTTGATGTTGGAATTGCTGAAGCTCATGCTGTTACGTTCTCTGCCGGATTGGCTAAAGAAGGTATGATTCCGTTCTGCAACATTTATTCATCGTTTATGCAAAGAGCATACGACAATGTGATTCATGATGTTGCCCTACAAAATCTGAGCGTGATTTTTTGCCTCGACAGAGCCGGTTTGGTAGGTTCGGATGGAGCAACACATCACGGATTGTTCGATTTGGCTTATATGCGCTGCATTCCAAATCTGACCATTTCAGCCCCGCGCAATGAAATTGAACTCCGGAATCTAATGTATACCGCTCAGCTTAAAGAAAGAGGACCGTATGTGATTCGCTATCCCCGTGGGAAAGGAACAATTATTGATTGGCGGAAACCATTTCAGGAAGTGGAAATTGGGAAAGGCGAATGTCTTAAAGAAGGAAAAGAGTTGGCTGTTCTAACCATTGGAACAATGGCAACAAGTGCTGCAAAAGCCATTGAATTGGTTGAAAAAGAACAAAATGTACAGATTGCTCATTATGATATCCGATTTCTTAAACCACTCGACAATGCTATGCTTCACGAAGTGGCCAAAAATTTCAAAAAGATTATTACCATTGAAGATGGGGTGATAAATGGTGGTTTTGGAAGTGCGGTGCTTGAATTTATGTCCGACAATGATTACTCAGTTCAGGTAAAACGACTTGGAATCCCCGACAGTTTTATAGAGCATGGAACACCCGAAGAACTTTATCACATGCTCAATCTTGATGCTGAAGGAATTGCAGGAAGTATTTCTAAATTTATAAAGAAAGATCAAGCATCCTAAACAGATAAGGTTAAAGCCTAACAACCTGTAAAATATAAGCCACATTATCGTGGGTATATATTTTAATTTAAAATCACCAATTTAATATCACTTTACCACACTCGCCACTCTCCATCACATCAAAACCTTTCTGAAAATCATTAATACCAAAACGATGAGTAATAACCGGAGTCAGATCAATACCGGTAATAAGCATTTGTTCCATTTGATACCAGGTTTCCCACATTTCTCGTCCATACATACCTTTGATAGTGAGTGCTTTGAAAATAATTTTAGCCCAATTCACCGTTGTATTATTAGGCAATATACCAAGCAATGCTATTTTTGAACCGTTGTACATGTTTTCTATCATGCCTTCAAAAGCGATTGGTGATCCCGACATTTCAAGTCCAATATCAAATCCATGCATAGTTAGTTGTTTAACAGCACCTTCAATTGTATCACCCTTTTGGGGATTGATAGTGAGAGTAGCTCCCATTTTTTTAGCAATTGCAAGCCGATAATCGCTCAAATCACTTACAACGATGTTTCTAGCACCTGCAAATCTGCAAATAGCAGTTGCCATAGTTCCAATAAGTCCCGCACCGGTTATTAATACATCTTCACCAATCAGAGGAAATGACAAGGCTGTATGTGTTGCATTACCAAACGGATCCATAATTGCAGCAATCTCATCGGGGACACGCGCATCCAAATGCACTACATTTTCTGCCGGAAGCGATAAGTATTCTGCAAAAGCACCATCGCGGTTCACTCCCACTCCTACTGTATTTTCGCAAACATGAAGTTTTCCCCTGCGACAATTGCGGCAATGCCCACAGGCTATATGTCCTTCACCAGTCACGCGGTCTCCAATATGAATATTTTTCACACCTCGGCCTTTATCCACAATCTCACCAACATATTCATGACCGATTGTCATGGGCGTTTTAATAGTTCGTTGTGACCATTCATCCCATTTATAAATGTGTAAGTCAGTTCCGCATATAGCTGTTTTTTTTATTTTTATCAAAACATCATTAATGCCTACATGTGGAAGCGGTATATCTTCCATCCATATTCCTTTTTCAGGACGAATTTTTACTAATGCCTTCATTTATATATTGTTGATTTTATAAAATTGAACAATCAAGTAATATTTCCATTATCATTAGAGAGTTATGGTATTCAGACTGAATGCATATTTATTGAATAGTATTCAAATTACGTTCAGGTCTTTACCTACTTTGGAAAATGCAGCAATACATTTATCCAGATGCTCCAGTTCATGAGCAGCAGATATTTGAACCCGAATTCGAGCCTGACCTTTCGGCACAACCGGATAATAAAATCCGGTAACATATATCCCTTCATCCAAAAGTTTTGCTGCCATTTTCTCCGACAATCTGGCATCGTAAAGCATTACTGCACTAATAGCTGACTCAGTAGGTTTTATATCGAACCCAGCTGATTTCATCTTTTCAATAAAGTACGCCGTATTTTTGTGTAATTTTTCCTGAAGTTCATTGGTTTCATCCATCATTTCAAACATACGTATGCCTGCAGCAGCCACCATTGGTGGAATTGAGTTTGAGAAAAGATAAGGGCGCGAACGTTGACGGAGTAAATCAATTATCTCTCTTTTGCCCGTTGTAAAACCTCCTATCGCTCCTCCAAAAGCCTTTCCGAGTGTTCCGGTTATTATTTCAATCTTTCCTCTGAGATTATAACGTTCTGTCACACCACGTCCGGTTTCTCCAACTACTCCTGCCGAATGTGATTCATCAATCATTACCATAGCATTGTATTTTTCTGCCAAAGAATAAATTTTATCTAACGGAGCCACATTTCCATCCATAGAAAATACGCCATCGGTCACAATCAACCGAAAACGCTGAGACTGAGCAACCTTAAGTTGGAGTTCTAAATCGCTCATATCTGCGTTTGCATACCGATAACGTTGAGCTTTACATAGCCTTATACCATCAATTATTGATGCATGATTCAACGCATCTGAAATTATTGCATCCTCTTCATTCAAAAGAGGTTCAAATACTCCTCCATTGGCATCAAAACATGCAGCATATAAAATTGTATCTTCGGTGCCGAAAAACCGGGCAATAGCTGCTTCAAGTTTCTTATGCAAATCCTGTGTTCCACAAATAAACCGCACCGAAGAAACGCCATAACCGTGAGTTTTAAGTGCTTTTGTGGCAGCTTCTTTTAATTGAGAATTATTTGATAACCCAAGATAATTATTAGAACAAAAGTTCAAAACATCATTACCATCTGCCACCCTGATTATAGCACCTTGTGCTGATGTAATGACACGTTCTTTTTTATAAATACCTGCTTCTTCAATACCTTTCAGTTCGTGTTGCAATAGTTCGTTATAAATTAAAACAAATACCTGATAATCAATAAAATAAGTGTGAAAACATTTGGGTAATTCATTGAAAATAAGTATCTTTAAAGATTATTCCGTAATCATAGAGAT
>CAIYOZ010000215.1 GCA_903927945.1 uncultured Bacteroidales bacterium
CCAATCAACTAAATAACTTAATCAACTTAATCAACCAATCAACCAATCAACCAATCAACCAATCAACCAATCAACCAATTAACAAATCAACTTAATCAACCAATCAACTTAATCAACCAATCACCTATCCAAATCAGCCAATACAAAATCCATAGCTCCCAGAATAGCCAACAAATCAGGAATGGTATAACCCTTGCTGATAAATGGCAACATCTGAACATGCGGAAAAGATGGAGTTCTGATCCTTGATCGATACGATTGCGTACCGCCATCGCTGATCAGATAATATCCGTTCGATCCCTTGGCACCTTCAACAGGCACCATGGCTTCTCCTGCCGGAATAACAGGTCCCCAGGAAACACCCACAAAATGATGAATAAGTGTCTCAATATCGACCATAGTTTTTTCTTTCCGTGGAGGAATAGCAAGAGGATGATCTGATTTATATTCCCCGGAAGGCATATTGTTGATGCATTGTTGAACAATTCTCAGGCTCTGACGCATTTCCTCCATGCGTACCAGGGCACGATCATAACAATCGCCGTTCTTACCAAGGGGTATATCGAATTCGAAGTTTTCAAAACCTGAATAGGGTCTTTTCTTGCGGTAATCCCAATCAAAACCGGTAGCACGAAGAGCCGAACCGGTGATTCCCCATTCGATAGCTTCTGCCGTCGTAAAAACTCCTATACCTACCGTTCTGGCTTTGAATATCCGGTTTTTAATAACTGTGTTTTCAAACTCTTTAAGCCTTTTGGGAAAATAATCTACAAAATTCTGAACGAGTTTTTCCCAACCATCCGGTAAATCATGTGCCACTCCACCAATACGGAACCAGGAAGGATGCATACGTCCCCCTGTAATAGCACCTACGATATCGAAAATTCGTTCCCGGTCATTGAATGCAAAGAACACGGGTGACAACTGTCCCATATCTTGCGCAAATGTGCCAAGCCATACCAAATGACTGGCAATACGAAATAGCTCACTCATCATGATCCGAATGACATTTGCCCGATCCGGAACCACTATTCCTGCCAGCTTCTCTACTGAGAGAAGGTATGCCAGGTTATTCATGACCCCACTTAAATAGTCTATCCGGTCGGTATAGGGAATAAACGTATGCCAGGTCTGGCGTTCACCCATTTTCTCAGCGCCCCGGTGGTGAAATCCGATATCTGGAATAATGTTGACAATATCTTCTCCATGCAACTGAAGAACGAGCCTTAACAAACCATGTGTTCCGGGATGTTGAGGGCCAATATTCAAAAACATATAATCGCTGTCCTCACTCTTAGTATTCAATCCGTAATCTTCAGGTTTAAATGTAAGCTCTTCATCTTCCGAGTTTCTCATAAGATCAGTCAATACATAGGGATCCTGTTCGGTAGCCCTGGCATAATGATCTTTGCGCAAGGGATATCCTTCCCATGACTTTGGCATAAGAATTCTCGTTAACCTGGGATGGCCTACGAAGTTGACCCCAAACATGTCATAAACTTCCCGTTCGTACCAGTTCGCTGATTCCCAAATAGCAGTTATAGTTGGAATGTTGAGATCTGTTGATAGGAGTGGAACTTTTATCCGGACATCTTCATTTCGATCAAATGAGGTGAGGTGATATACTATGGAAAAATCACTTTGTGGTTGAGTGTTGCGGCTTGTTCTGGTTCGTTCATCAATGGCGGTCAGGTCATACAGCATATTGAACGGAAACATGATATTTTTTTTCAAATAGGTTAATACCTGGATCAACAAGGCTCTGTCAATCCAAATGGTTGGAGTAGCATCTTTCGTGATTTGGTTGAATAAAATAATCTGATCTCCAAAATTGTTTTTCAATTCTGAAACCACATTTAAATCTGTTTTAAACATTTGAGTTAATTCATCTTTCATCAAATACTACTTTTTTCTGAATGATCTAAGAACTATAGAAACATTATCATATATAACACTAAACTATAAACTGCAAACTATAAACTCTCTTTAAATTTCATTCATTGGCCTGATATTTCCCATCTGACTTCTTTCTTCCTGTTTCAAATCACGCATGCTTGGTTTATCCATTTTATGAACACCTTGTGATCCTATTGCCCAACTCAGGGGTCTTTCTTCTTTTCCTATCGACTCACGGAGTAAAAGCAACCCTTCCATAAAAGCATCCGGACGAGGGGGACAACCTGAAACATATACATCTACGGGGATAATCTTGTCAACACCCTGGACTACACTATAAATATCGTACATGCCACCTGAATTAGCACATGATCCCATGGATATGACCCATTTGGGAGCCATCATTTGTTCGTATAACCTCAAAATAATCGGTGCCATTTTTATGAATACTGTCCCGGCAATAATCATTACATCTGCTTCCCGGGGTGTACTGCGGATCACTTCACCTCCAAAACGTGCAATATCGTACCGGCTGGTAAGTGATGTAGCCATCTCAACAAAACAACAGGAAAGGCCAAAACCAAAGGGCCACATAGAATTCTTACGTCCCCAGGCCACCATTTCATCCAGCTTGGCAAACAAAACTGTTTTGTACAGGTTTTCGTCAGTCAGCTCCTTTTCTATATCGAAGTTACCTGCACCGGGTTTTATGAGTGAATACTTCATTTCATTCTATTTTTATATTTCAGAATTCTTTTGCCGTTTGGTCCGAAGTCCAGTGCACCAATACTTAATTCATAAACCAATAATATCATCAATATTCCAATAAAAATAACAATTCCTACGTAACCGGGTAGTCCCAGTTCGCGAAATGAAACAGCCCACAACATGATAAAGGCAGCGTCTAAATCAAAAATCACAAAGAACATGGCTATCAGATAAAAGCTTGAAGAAAAACGCAGGCGTGCATCTCCTGTAGGGGGGATTCCGGATTCATAAGGCTCATCGGTGGTTTTTTCCTTATGACGCTCCCCAAGCACAAAGGAAAGCCCAATCATAATTCCAATCAGTGCAATTACTATGGCAGCAAAAACAATGAAAGGCCAGATAACAGGTGTTTGTTCGAACATATGCCGCTGAATACACAATTAAATTTGTTAATTCTAATTATATATTGAAACAATAATTATGAATAATTGTTTAGACGAAACTTTTATTTATTATAACATAGAAAACAATAGGCAATGGATTTGTAGTAGAGAGAATTTACTTTTTTGAATGATAATAAGGCGGTTCACTGAACAATGTAAGGGGGTGAATTTGTTTTAAAAAAAATGTGTTTAACTATTTAATTTAAGAGGATTTCAAGAAACCTTCAAATACTTCAATATATTAATAATTGGAAAACTATGAATTATAGAATCGAAAAAGATACTATGGGTGATGTTCAAGTCCCGGAAGATAAATACTGGGGTGCCCAAACACAACGATCTTTAATGAATTTCAAGATTGGACCATTGGCTTCTATGCCGCTTGATATCATTCATGCCTTCGGATATTTGAAAAAAGCCACTGCTTTGACAAACGCTAAATTTGGATTGTTGGCACAAGATAAATTAAAACTAATTTCCGATGTCTGTGATGAAATAATTCGGGGAAACCTTGATGACCAGTTTCCATTGGTTATCTGGCAAACCGGCTCGGGTACCCATACCAATATGAATTGCAATGAGGTTATTGCAAACCGGGCTCATGCATTGCAAGGCAATAAATTAGGGGTTGGCAAGCGTTTTATACATCCCAATGACGATGTGAACATGTCCCAGTCCTCCAATGATGCCTTCCCTTCGGCGATGCATATCGCTGCATACATGAAGGTTGTGAAGGAAACATTGCCATCGGTTGAAATACTTGAAAAGACTCTCTGGATGAAATCCAAGACTATGTCAGAGGTAGTAAAGATTGGTCGGACTCATTTCATGGATGCTACCCCCATAACCCTGGGACAAGAATTTTCAGGGTATGCCTCCCAATTAAAACATGGGATAAATGCATTGAAAAATACTTTGCCTCATCTTTCTGAATTGGCTATCGGAGCAACGGCAGTGGGTACCGGTTTAAATGCCCCTGAGGGGTTCGCTGCCGAGGTGGCGGGGGTTGTTGCCCACTTGACCCGGCTACCCCTTAAAACGGCTGAAAACTTATTTGAATCGTTGGCAGCAAATGATGCCATTGTTGAAACTCATGGTGCCTTGAAACAGTTGGCAGTAAGTCTAATGAAAATAGCCAATGATATCCGTATGCTGGCTTCAGGTCCACGTTCCGGTATCGGGGAGATATTTATTCCTTCCAACGAACCTGGTTCATCAATTATGCCCGGCAAAGTAAATCCTACACAGGCTGAAGCATTAACGATGGTGTGTGCTCGAATTATGGGCAATGATACCACCATATCGATAGCCGGTTCAAATGGTCATTTCGAATTAAATGTGTTTAAACCGGTCATGATAAGTACCCTGTTGGAGTCAGCAACCTTGCTCGCAGATGCCTGCCTGTCATTCAACAATCATTGCGCGATCGGTATTGAACCCAATTTGGAACGAATTGAAGAAAATCTTAATAACTCATTGATGCTGGTGACAGCCCTGAATCCACACATAGGATATGATAAGGCTGCTTTAATTGCCAAAAAGGCACTGGTAGACAATTCAAGTATAAAAAAAGCTGCACTTGACCTGGGATTTATTTCCGAACAACAATTTGACGAATGGGTTAATCCTTCAAAAATGATAAGCCCAATGAAATGAAATACTCTAAAAGATTTCTTCAACTTTTTATTTATTTTTAATTTTCTCATTATTTAAAACATCATAATATGCCTTCATTAGCAGCAGTATCGAAGATTGATTTTCCGTTTAAGGTTGATCAGCAAGAAGTGAAACGTCGCGCAAAGGATTTGTTCATAACTACATACCCACAAGTGGAAAGAATGATGAGTGTGTTTGACAATACAGAAATTCTAACCAGGAATTTTTGTCAACCACTTGAATATTATAACTCACTTCATTCATTTGAAGATCAAAATGCGGAGTACATACGTGTATCACTCGACTATTCTGTCAAGGCAGTGGAAGAATGCATTGCTTCAGCCCAAATTAACAAGGATGATATCACAGACATTATTTTTATCTCCACCACCGGATTATCCACTCCAAGCTTAGATGCCCTGATCATTAATAAAATGCGGCTAAGCCAGAACATCAATCGCATGGCTATTTTCGGATTAGGTTGTGGGGGAGGAGTATCCGGTTTTTCTAAGGCCAGTGTGTTGGCCAAAGCCAATCCGGATGCAGTGGTATTGCTGGTTACAGTTGAGTTATGTTCCCTGACTTTCTTACGAAACGATTTTAGTAAGAGCAATTTCATTGGGGCGAGCCTGTTTGCTGATGGTGTTGCCGCTTGTATTATTACCGGTGATAATTATGAGAACAAGACCCAAAATGCGATTTCCTATGTGGGCACACAAAGTAAGCTGTATTTCGATTCGCTGGATGTAATGGGTTGGGAATTTTTGGATAAAGGGTTTAAAGTATTGTTTTCATCAGATATACCTACGATTATCGCAAAAAATGTGAACCAGGATATTACTTCTTTTCTGGAGAAACACGAATTAAAACTTTCAGATATAAAGAATTTTATTTTTCATCCCGGTGGAAAAAAAGTGTTGACAGCATATGAAGAAGCACTACCAGTGGAAGGTGATTTCCTCAAAAACACACGGGAAGTGATGAATGAAAATGGCAATATGTCCAGCTGTACTGTTTTATATGTGATGGAAAGGTTCTTTAACCGTGGATTTGAAAACGGATATGGTCTCATGGTTTCTATGGGTCCGGGATTCTCTTGTGAAATGGTGTTACTTCTAATGAATAAAAAATAAAATGATCTTCATTATTTTCATATCGATAGTGATTTTATTACGAATTGGTGAATTAATTTACTCCAGGAGTAATGAGAAATGGTTGATACAACATGGTGCCCTTGAATTTGGGCAGAAACACTATCCGTTCATGATATCGCTTCATATGCTATTTTTTGTTTCATTAATAGTGGAATACTCAATAAAACAGCCTGTAGCTTTTAATTTATTCTTGCTTTTTGTCTATGCATTCATGATAATCATTAAAACTTGGGTAGTTCTGACGTTGGGTAAATTCTGGAACGTAAAAATCTATCACATTCCCAATGTCCCTTTAATTAAACATGGATTCTATTCCATTTTTAAACATCCTAACTACATGATTGTTATTATAGAGATAGCCGTCATTCCGTTGATATTTCAGTTGTATTATACGGCTGTTATTTTTTCAATACTAAATGCAATCATGCTTTTTATAAGAATAAGAGAAGAAAATAAAGCAATCAGGATATAAAAGAACTATTTTCAGTAAAATATAATCTAATCTAATTTACTATTTAAACGAATCAAAATTATGGCAATAACTAAAGTTTGGATAGAAGATGGCTGCACAGGATGCGGTCTAAGTGAAGCTATTTGTCCTGAAGTTTTTAAAATGGATGGCGAAGCGTTTGTGATTGATGGCGTTGATTTCTCTAAATATGAGCGGGAAATAATTGAAGCAGCCGAAAGTTGCCCTGTAGAAGTAATTAAGTATTCTGAATAAGGTTTTTATGAACTTTAACCTGAATATTAAATTGTTTTTAATTGAATTCTCAAATGAATGGTTACAATCACTGTTGATATTCTGACACGTTGTTTTTGTAAATTGTAAAATTGGTTTTAACTTTTAGATATAAATATACTATGAAAAACTTAAAGACTAAGTTTATGGGAATCGAAATCGATAATCCCATAATTGTGGGCGCTTCAAATATGGTTACCAAATTGGATAATCTTAAAAAAGCGGAAGAACAGGGTGCCGGTGCAATAGTCTATAAATCATTATTTGAAGAGCAGATTCAACTGGAACGATTACAATTTGATGAAAAACTGACTGAATTTAATGATATCCACGCTGAAATGCTCACTGTGCATCCTCACTTGGATTACACCGGAGCTGAGGAACACCTGTTGAATTTGAGAAAAGCCAAAGAAAGCGTTTCAATCCCCCTGATTGCCAGCCTGAACGCTGTAAACTTTGAAACCTGGATAGGGTATGCAAAATTGATCGCTGAAACAGGTGTGGATGGAATTGAACTCAATTTTTACCAGAACATCTGGGACCTGGATCGTGATTCAAATGATATCGAGAATGAGCAGATCATGATTGTGCGGGAAATAAAACAAAATGTATCCATACCTGTTAGTGTCAAACTAAGTCCTGACAGATCGG
>CAIYOZ010000216.1 GCA_903927945.1 uncultured Bacteroidales bacterium
CTACCTCCTAAAGCATTATCATAAACATCTAAAATGTACAAATTATCTTTCGCTTTTATCTCAGGCATAGTCCTGTCAACTACTCTGTTTACCGGGTAATAAGCTATGATAGGAAGTTTTGACTCTTTTAGTAAAGATTCCTGAAAAAAGGATGATAATTCTGTAACCCCATTCAATTCTGATTTCTCTGAAAAATTAGTTCCTTTGGCTACTTTAATTAGTTTCCAGTCGAATTCAATTCCTTTTTCCTTTACTATGACTTCAATCGATGAAAATGGAGTTTCATTTCTAATATCGGATTCCAATATACTTTTCCCGGAAGAATTCTGACGCTGAATCCTATTTACTAACCATGATAGAGATGCAGAAGTTGCATCAAGAATTGTTGTTTTACCTGAGCCATTAATACCGACAAACACATTAAGCTTATCCATTAAGTCAATAGAGATTTCCTTAATGCCTCTGTAGTTTTCAATTTTAATTGACTTGATTTTCATTTTACAGTTCTGATTATTTTAATAAATAAAGTTCAAAGATACTACATTTAGTCAAGTTTTCAAATATGGTTATTCGGATAGGATGAAGAATTGGATTGTATAGCTACAAATATTATTTTTCTACTTCAATCAAATCACAGAACTGAACACCTCGTCACTCTACCCTAGAAGGATGTGTACCTGACGGTGGCACGGAAGAGATATTGACCTCTATCGAACTATTCAATCTTCATCTTGTGGCGGATTCCAGTGTCCAGATGCTCTTTTCGGTGACATTGATAGCCATGTATTGAAACAAATATATCCTGAACTCATATGAAATAATTGTCAAATATGACTTACTGATACAAAGTGTATAAAACGAAGCAAGGGATATTTCTATCCCTGCATTGAAAATTAAGTAAGATGGGTTTTCAAAGTTACACCTTTGGTTTTTAGATCAAACTACATTGTGATATTGAAATAAACTGAGCCAGTTATTTCTTTTCATAGGCCAGCATCTTCATTTTGCAATCCAGTCCCCAACGAAAGCCTCCCAATGTACCATCCGTGCGAATCACGCGGTGACAAGGTATCAGGTAAGCAATAGGGTTTGCACCAATGGCAGTACCGACAGCACGAACTGCCTTTGGACGCCCGATTGTTTCGGCGATTTGGGCATAGGTGGTAGTCTTACCGGCAGGGACACGTTTTAAGGCTTCCCAAATGGATAATTGAAATTCTGTACCTATGATGTTCAGGACAGGTTTTGATCCTTTCTCGAAGATCTGACGCACCAAGCGGTCCGCTTTTTCATCGTTATGCTTGAAGGTAACATCGGGAAAGCGATTATCCAGGTCGGCATAGGCACTTTCACGTGTTTCAGGGAATGTCAGGGCACAAATACCATCGTTTGAGAAAGCAATACAACATTCGCCAAAAGGGGTAGTAGAGAAACCGTAAGAAGGATCGGAGTGGGCAGGTAATTGTCTCATTGGAATTTGATTTTGTATAGAAAAATAAAAGTGGGCTCGAATTCGATAATTTTTTATAAAATAATTTTAAGTTGTAAGATGCTAACGAAAAGTCTACTACATTTGTGGCAAAGTTAACGATTAATGTTGACTCAACGTACTTTTCACATCAAAATAATCATCTTACTACCAATAACTCATCTATTTATTCATAAACGAACATGAAAAGATTGATTCAAATCACTTTATTGTCACTTCTGAGTTTATTTTCCGCTGTTGTGGCCCAGGTAAGCACCTCTAAATGGCAGGCACAACCGATAGTAATTGATGGTGACGGTACGGATTGGGGAACGAACCCGCGTTTTTTTAATGCCGATTCGAATATAAAATACGAGTTCAGGAATGATGCCCAAAACTTGTACCTGATTATCAAATCAGCGGACCGTGCCATTCAGATGCAACTCCTGAAGGCTGGTTTTAATGTAAAATTCAAGGTGAAAACTGCCACTCCGATGCGAATGAGCATCATCTTTCCTGTCTTGAAATCAGTTGAAATGGCTCCCCTGGTAAATAACCCCGAAGGGAAGGCCGATCGTCTGATGGATAAATCGGCAACCCATCCCGAAGACATGGCAAAGGATACTGCCATTCTGGAAGGTTTTCAATATGCGAAGGGAAAGATATCATCTGAAGAAAGGAATGAAAATAGCATCTGTTTTTCGAGAAGCAAATCACCAAGGGAACTTACTTATTACGAAATACGTATCCCTTTACGCGAGTTATTCGGAAAGGATTATGTATTGGAAACCATTAGCAGTATTCCTATTCAACTACAAGTGAACATTAACGACCTTTCCCAGAAAGATATCAAGAAAATGCGTGGCAAAATGGGTAAAGGACGCTCAGGTGGCATGGGAAGAGGTATGGGAGGCGGTGGCCAAGGAGGCATGGGTGGTGGTCGTAATGAAGGAATGAATGGTGACCTCCAGGATCAAATTGCAACAGACCTGCCCGGTGGTAACATTGGCGAGATTCCAGGTAGTGACGAAATGGGTAACGGATCTGAAGGTGGTGGCATGCGTGGTGGTTATTCTATGGAACGTAAAAGCTTTAGCATTGATTTCCATTTATCGGCAGGGAAAACCAATTAAATCATTCGCAGGACCTTTTCCATAGTGGGTTTCCGCAATACTTTGTTCCCTTCGGAGTAAACAAAAGAAGAAAGATAGATAATATGCTTCGGAATCTCGTATTTACCCAAGACTTTTTCCAACCGGGCTTTAAATTGGATTTCCTCATGAAACGAGTAAGATTCTGATTCAATAATTAAAACCAATTTATTTTCCAGTAGTTCATCCGGAAGAGATGAAATAAAGAAACTGGTAGGAATAATTCCTTCCAGTTTTTTTTCAACCTGTTCGGGATAAATCTTTATTCCTCCGGTATTAATGATTGAATCGGTACGCCCAATCCATCGGAAGGAGTTAGCACCTTTTAATTTCACAATATCATTGGTCTGTATCTCCTCGTTAAATAAATGGAGAGCTGAGATAGCCAGGCATCCACGTTCATCCAATCTGATTTTTATACCTTCCAGTATTTTAAAGTATTCCGATCGTTCCTTTCCATTAAACCTCCGCAAAGCAATATGTGAACAAGTCTCGGTCATACCATAGGTTTCATACATTTCGGAGGAAATATCTTCGGACAGCTTTTCCAGTTTCGAAGTAACCGGTCCCCCTCCCACTATAATCTTATGGACAGACTTATGATGGAGTGTTTCGGCAGAATAAAACAACTGGTAGGGAGTTATGGCTGTGAAATCAATGTGTGTATGCAGATATATAAACGGATTTGCCGAGGGCTCTACGGTTATCAGGTTAAATCCACTAACGATGGCCCTGACAAGCATCATTTTTCCTGCTATATAGGAAACCGGCAGGCAAAGCAAACAATTACTTTCAACGGTGAGTCCAAAAAACTTATTGGTCATTTGGGCTGAATTGACCATACTTTCTTTAGATAAATGAATCTCTTTAGGCTCTCCCGTCGAACCCGATGTGAGTGTGCGAATAGAATCCGTATCGTCGAACCAGTTTAGCAGAAAATAATAAATAGCATTCCGCCATGAATCAGCAGGTTCGCTCTTCATTCGAAGTTTCTCTAGGTTCTGCAGGTTGTATATGCTACCATTAAGCCTGATAATTACGTATGTCTTCATAAAATCGAGTTTAGATCCCAGTTGCTTTCAGGGTTATAATAGAGGGTTGCCTGTTTAATCTCTAACGGGGAAGGGACATTGTTAGTATACAGTTGTCCTGTACCCAATCCCTGTGGAAGTCGTGAACCCAACGTAGCCGTCCATTGTGCAATGGCATTCAACCCGATATTGGCTTCAAGTGCTGAGGTGATCCACCAACCTACATGTTGTTCTTCTGCCAGCCTTATCCATTCCTCCGACTCTTTAAAGCCACCAATCAGGCTTGGCTTTAAAATGATATATGCCGGTTTAATTTTCTCTAGCAAAGCCTCCCGTTCCGACGGTTTCACACCAATTAATTCTTCATCCAACACGATGGGAATGGGTGATTTAGCACACAACTCAGCCATTGCTTCAACTTGATGTTGCCTTATAGGTTGTTCAATAGAATGAACGTCAAAAACAGATAGTTTGTTTAATTTTTCAAGTGCATCGTGCGGTTTAAATGCTCCGTTGGCATCCAGCCTGATTTCAATGTCTGATGCAGAAAACTCTTTGCGGATGGCAGCTATGATCTCCAACTCTGTTTCAAACTCATTGGCTCCTACCTTCAGCTTGATGCAATGATACCCCGCAGCAATTTTCTCCCTGATCTGTTTTTCCATAAAAGCCTTATCCCCCATCCACACCAATCCGTTGATAGGTATGCCTGTTGTCCCTTGCGTAAAAGATGAAGGGAAAAGACATTTGCAACCTTTAGCTGCCAGGTCGAGTAATGCTGTTTCTAGTCCGAAAGCTATGGAAGGATATTCTTCTAAATCAAAGGTATCCGGATCAACACCTTCATTCAACAACCTGCAGATCTCATTCAGTTTATTAGAATACGTATCCATCGGATCAATACTCAGGTCGGGAATCGTGGAACACTCCCCTATTCCGGTAAAACCATCTTTCCTGAGCATAAGGAAAGTGGAAGGTTTATGTAACAAGACCCCACGGGAAGTACCTGCTGGAAATTTGAAGTGAAGATCGAGGTTTTTAAAATTGGCAGTAATGTTGGTCATAAGATATTTTTAATCATGTTTCATTACTTTACTATTCAATCAAGTAGTTGTAACAATCTTCTTCATCTTGACAAATAAATAAAGGTACTTCCACATTCAAATCAACTTTGTAATAATATAATTTGCCAAATTTATCTAAATGTTTAAATATAATCGTTCCATTCTCTAAATTAAATGGTTTATCGATATCATGATAAAGATAATTTTTCCCCTTTGAATCAATAAGGTATAACATTACATATCCATGTCTTACACGAGCAGAAGGAAAGGTTTCAGAGATATAAAAAACTTTCACATTATTTTCGGTCTTTCCAAAATAAGTAATATCTGAAATGACTGTATCACTCTTAGATTTTATGGAGATAAACCGAAAAGTTGAATCAAGTTGAGATTTCTTTATTACATATGAGATATGCTTTCTATATTCTGTTTGGGAATAAGATTGGATGGATATTATAATCAATACTAAGCAATATATATATCTACGAACCATTTATTTACTTGTTTTAATCTTATAAAATCAATCCTAGCCCGAATGTCAATGCAAACACCAGGCTTGCCATGGACAAGAGTGGTAACTCCGGATACAATTCCTTAGCGTCTTTGTAAGTAAATACCTTTCTCAGGTTCATGAATAAGATGGGGAAAGATAGCAGAAAGAACCATTGCCATGCCGATGAATAATTCAAAAGCGTGTAAATCACAGTCAGTACCGCAGCCCCTCCCACCAGAAACAAATGATACCAGGCTGCCTTTTTTATTCCCAGGACTACCACAATAGTTTTCTTTCCGGCATTCCTGTCGGCTTCATAATCGCGCATGTTGTTCATGTTCAGAACCCCGGTGCTCAACAACCCGATTGCCGAAGCAGGTAACAGGATATCCCACCTGAATGACTGTGTGTGCAGGAAATAGGTACCCATGACTCCCACCAGACCAAAGAATATGAACACGAAGATATCCCCCAATCCACGGTAACCGTAAGGATTCTTACCCACCGTATATTTTATGGCTGCTGCAATAGCCGCTAACCCCAACAATCCGAACATCAGCATGTTGGTGATGTTGATTCCCTGTGTTCCAACAACGATTAGAGAAACTCCCGATACCGCACACAAAATCCCGATAGCGATAATCCCCCGCAACATGGTTTTAGGGGTTATCTCGCCCGATTGCACCATGCGTTTAGGGCCAATACGTTCCTTTGTGTCTTTTCCGTTTACAAAATCACCGTAATCGTTGGCCATGTTCGACATGATCTGAAGCAATACTGTTGTCAAGGCTGCCAGTCCAAATACCGGCCATCGGAACTTATCATCGGCAGCTGCCAGGCATGATCCTATTATGGTATTCGAAATTGCCAATGGCAATGTCCTTAACCGGAAAGCATGTATCCAGGATTTTAGTTTCATTTTTTCTATTTAGATTTTACAAATTTACCAATCAACTTAATCAACTAATCAACGAATTAACTCAATCAACCAATCAACTCAATCAACTTAATTACCCAATCAACCAATCAACTAACTCACGGCATCTTCGGGAACTTCGAGAAATCAGGCTTTCTTTTTTCGAGGAAAGCATTCTTCCCTTCATGAGCTTCCTCAGTCATGTAATACAGCATGGTGGCATTACCCGCCAGTTCCTGAATACCTGCCTGACCATCCAGCTCCGCGTTTAAGCCCGCCTTAATCATGCGCAAGGCAATAGGGCTATGTTGCATCATTTGCTGGCACCAGGCCACCGTCTCGTCTTCCAGTTGATCGAAAGGCACCACTTTGTTTACCAGTCCCATTTCATAGGCTTCGGCAGCCGAGTACTGCTTGCAGAGAAACCAAATCTCACGGGCTTTCTTCTGTCCGACTACGCGTGCCAGGTACGATGATCCAAACCCTGCATCAAAACTACCCACCTTAGGACCTGTCTGTCCAAAGATCGCATTCTCCGAGGCAATGGAAAGATCGCACACCACATGCAACACATGTCCGCCTCCAATGGCAAACCCGTTCACCATAGCCACGACAGGTTTAGGCAGACTACGTATCAGCTTTTGCAGGTCTAGTACATTCAAACGCGGCACACCATCTTTTCCAATGTACCCGCCTATTTGTTTGACGTTTATATCGCCACCACTGCAAAAAGCCATATCCCCTTCACCCGTTAGAATAACCGTAGCAATATCCGGGCTATCCCGGCAGAACACCATAGATTCAATCATTTCCTTGATGGTGTCAGGCGTAAAGGCATTCCTGTATCGAGGACGGTTGATCGTAATCTTGGCTATTCCTTCGAAATACTCAAACTTTATTTCTTCAAATTCTTTTATGGTTGTCCAGTTTCTCATATTTTCTTATGTTATATTTTTTTTGAAGTTTTTTCTGCTATCATTTTGATAATAATTAAAATGATAAAAAATAAAATTATTTTCACATAGCCACCAATATTATTATTCCATGACAAATCACTATAATCAAAATGAAAAAGTATATTTGCAATATACAAACAAAATATAATTGAAACCCCTATTTTTAATTCTTTTATTCTTGATTCTTTCATCATCTCAGCCTTTTATATTCTTAAAGTACCCTTTGTAATTCTCTGTATTCAATTCCGCATCGGTAAATATCTCCAGTACAGTGGTCTGTTCAGCATTAAACAGATTCAATAATTGTTCTTCCAGCTCTTCTGTCTTTTCACACCTCAAATAATCCAATCCATACGCTTCCACCAACGGTTTGATCTTTACGTGATGGGGTGTAGTAAAAAACCTTTCACAGTCAGCCATTAGTTTCTCATCCCCGATAAACTTAAAGATATTGCCCCCATTGTTGTTCAGCACGATGATCTTGAGGTTTCCTCCCAGGTAATCATTCCACATGCCGTTTGAATCATAGATAAACGACAAGTCCCCGGTCAGGTAAAGGGTGTTCTTTTTTGACGTATAGGCATACCCAGCTGCTGTGGACAAGCTCCCGTCAATCCCTGAAGTGCCCCGGTTGCAGAAATACGACAAATCGCTTCTGGTTGGAAACAGTTGTGTCCAGCGTACTGAAGTACTGTTGGCCAGTTGCAACACTGTATCCGAAGGCAATAGCTTCAATAATTGGGTGACAGCGCTCATATCCGACAAAGGTGCATTCTCTACAAAGGCGTCATGACGGATACCATTGTCCAGCTTTTTTTGTTGATAGACACTTGCAAAATCGCTGACAGCCTTTCCCAGGGGCATTTGCTCCAGCACGCCAATCACAGCAGCAGGCACTATGGTCGTCAGGCTCTTATAGGTATCGGCATAGGGTAATGACGATTCGAACTGCCAGTGCTCGCTTGGTTGGAATGATTTCAGAAACAGCTTCATCTGCTTGGAGATAGCCGAATGCCCAATGGTGATGAGTAAGTCTGGTTGGAATAGTACTTTTTCTTCCCGTGAAAGGGAAGCAAACAGCACTTCGGGCCGGCAAATGATGTGCTCACCGCTAATGTTCGATAGATTTTCTCCAACCACCACCACATCGGGCTCCTCGGATAGCCTGTTTGCCAAGGCATTCAAGCTTTCATTGGTTGGCTGAACACCTACGATCACCAGTTTCCGGGTACAGGAGCCCCATATCCCTGTGAGTGTTTGCAGGCTTTGGCTGGGCAAAGTAACTTCAGAAGGAATGCTCTTTATGATTTTCAAATGGCTGACTCCTTCGGGTAATGCCTCATAAATAGGCTCGCGCAGCGGTACATTCAGATGCACCGGACCGTACGGAACGGTAATGGCAATGTCAATGGCCTGGGAAACCATCCGGTCGGAATACGCCAGGTCCACAATGTGGGTGGTATCAACCGGTAGCTCCACCGATGTTTTGATATAGTTGGCGTAAATGTTTGTTTGCCGTATCGTTTGTCCGTCAGCCTGATCAATAGTCTCCGCTGAGCGGTCGGCTGTGATGACAATCAAAGGCAGGTTTTGATAATAGGCTTCCGCAATGGCAGGTGCAAAGTTTAATACTGCCGTTCCGGAAGTGCAAACCAATGCCACAGGTTCATTCCGGTGTTGGGAAATACCCACCGCAAAGTAGGCTGCACTCCGTTCGTCGGTAATACTCAGGCATTCCAGTCCCTGATGTGCGGTAAATGCCAGTATCAACGGGGCATTGCGTGATCCCGGTGCAATGATGACCTTTCGTACTCCCTGCTGAAAACAGATTTCAGGTATATTCTTAATCCCTTGACGGAAATGATTCATTAGTTGATTTACGATTTAATTATTTACAATTTACTATTTTCATTACATTCATCATGGTCATCATTTTATTATCCGTTTCCTCCCATTCCCTTTCAGCCACGGAAGCAGCCGTAATCCCGGCACCGCTATAGAGTACAAACTCTTTGTCAAGCAATTGCAGGCACCGCAGGTTGACGAACAACCGACTCTTTTGCTCTATGTTTAACGGACCCAGATAACCTGTATAATAGGATCTGTCGTGTTTTTCATGGGTTGAAATGAATTCAAAGGCTTCCTTTTTCGGCAAACCTCCCACCGATGGGGTGGGATGTATGGTCTGCAGGAAGTCTCCCAACCTGTTTCCCAAGGCCGTTTGGTCAAATTCAAAACTGGTTTTCAGATGAATCAGATTGGCAGCCTGATAATTCTCAGGACCTTTCAACGTATACTCTTCAATGTGCATCGCCCGCAACGATTTTTCCACAAACCCGGTGACAATTCCTTGTTCTTCAATTTCTTTGTCACTCCACAAGTATGAATCAATGTCTTCGCCTGTTGACAACTGCGTCCCGGCCAGGGATACTGTCTTCACTTTCCCCTCTTCCAGCAATACCAGGGGCTCCGGGGTAGCCCCGATCCAACAGCCTACTTCAGGAAGTTGAACGATATATACAAAGGCATGCGGGTATTTTTCACATAAATGAAGGAAAAAGGAACTTGCCTGAAAGTCTTTGTCCAACAGTTCCACCCGTATTTTTGACAACACCACTTTATGAAAATCCCCATGAAGGATGGCTCGTTTTGCATCTTCCACCTGCTGAACAAAATCCACCGAACGCGTTGTACTGATTTCGTTCTCTACCGGCTTATCAGTTTGTTTGAAACGGGTATTCTCATGTAACTTTTCAATATAATCAGGTTCTATAGCATCATCATGAAAAATATCATCAGAGTTGAGCAGAAAAGAACCGTGTCGTTTCGTTTCGCAGAAAGGTGCAATAATAAAACCGCTTTTTTGTTCCAGTTGTTCGTTGAGAACCAGCTTTTCAGGGAATGACCGGTGTTGAACAAGGGTCGTAATCCCCGTTTCCGATGGGATCCGGTACGAGGCAAAAGGGATGTTCTGCTTCAGGCAAACCGTTTGCAGATTTGAAAGGGATGGATAGAGGTTATTGTCTGTGGTCATTCCTGTGTTTTTGGCTTTTTAGGGAGTATACGGTTCGTTAGGCGACAAACGGAAAGCAGGGTATCATTTTTATCCTTCACATGTATTTCCCAGACGTGAGAACTTGCACCCTGATGCACGATGGTTGCTTCGGCAATAACTAAATCCTCCGAGGTAGAACCTACATGACTGCCACTTATTTCCACTCCCAGCACATAATATTCATTGCTATCAACCAATGCCAGTGAACCTGCACTGCCTGCCGATTCCGCCAGTGTCATGATAGCGCCTCCGTGCAACCGTTTCATAGGTTGAATGGTCCGTTCGTCCACCGGCATCTGTGCCACGACATGACCGGCAGTTATTTCTGTAAACTCAATTCCCAAATGCCCGATCATCGTGTTTTCACACAGATTATTAAGCTCTTCCACCTTCATTCGTACTGACATACCGGATTATCTTAAATTGCAGAATTTACATTTTAACAAGCATGCAAAGATAAGAAATTATCTAAAAACGCCCTAATTATAGCTCATTAAATGCGTTTTGTTTCATCCTGTAACATATTATTCTTCCCCGGGGTTCATCCATAGCTCATTGTTAGTATCAACGAGAGTAAAGCGACAATCCCTTTTACTTCTTAGGGAGATAGAATAGCAATGCTATACCAATTCTCCACTATTTATTCGGGCTTTGGAGAGACTTCCGAGGGGGTTCCGAGGGTGCTCAAAGGGATTTGCCCCTAGGAACCCCCTAGCAACCCCCTAGCAACCCCCTGGCAACCCCCTGGCAACCTAAGACCAACAGAGGAGTAATTAAGGCTAAGATCCTGGCAGTGAAAAGGTGGCGAATGAACGGCAGATACGTGAAATATTGAATGGTGTTCTTGAAGAATTACTTTATTAAAAGTCTTATGTCTCGGAAAGCCGGCGAATGGTTCAGGGAAATAGTTCGGGAAAGGAACAAAAAAAACCGGCATGCTGTTGACACGCCGGTATATATTGAATGAAGACTATTATTTAATCGCCACTTTCATTTTTTAAAAAGACATTCAGAAAAAATGAACCGGTACTTAGTTTCTCACTTTGACCGGTTTATTGATAAAGAGGGCGGTCAGCTCCGGTATACCCATGAACCTGCGGGTAAACATGCTGTAGACCAGGCTTCCTAAAAAGTAGAATGTAAAGGAGGTCACGAAACCGGCAATGACATCGATCACGTAATGGGCCTGAATGTAAACCGTAGCGAGCACCAACGCCATGTATACAGGTAATATGAGGGACATCAGCTTATATTGGCGGTTCTTCACGATCATGATCATAATCAGGGTCGAAATGCCCACATGGGAACTTGGAAATGCAGCCGTTGGACGTTCACCTACCTGCTGGGTGTTTTGAACCATTTGCGAAAAGAAACCGGAATGATTGCCCAGGGAAAGCAATTCCTGATGCTTGTCGAAATACAACCCTATTTTAGGGAATATCCCGGTGCTTACCTGATCGATGCCGATAGCCTGATAATAATATTGAGGACCGGCAGTGGGAAAAACGATATAAATGAGGTAGTAACAGAAAAATGAGAACATGACGATAAAAAAGAACGGTTCGAATACCTTCTTGTTCCTTAAATAGAAATAGAGACTCGTTCCAAAAATGATGGGATAATAGGCCAGATAACCGATATTCAGGATTTCACCTATCCAGTGCTGGGGAAAGTGCTGGATAAAGACCATTGCTGGTTGAAAACCAAAAATGAATTGTTCCAACCCCGCCAACAAATGGTCGGAATTGGGGATCATGCGGTTAATGTCGAAGGTTTCGGGATACCAATAGATCAGAGTGCCACCTACGGCTACAAATCTGGAAAACCTTATTACCCACCAGTTCTTTATAGAATTGAAATAGGCTAAAAGCAAGATGACTGAAACGAACAACAACCTGACTCTTAACAATTCTTTGATAACCGGCAGTTCAGGTTTCAAGAACAGGATAATCAGGGTTGTGATCAATATATAGATAAAAGTCAGTTTCTCAACTGCAAAAAAACGTACGGGCCTTTTTAGAGTCATCTGCTTAGTATAACTTTACCATTAATAATACAATTTAATTCTAAAATTTCCTACAATGTTACAAGCACGTTAAATAAATGTAATCAAAAAAATAATTGATCCCAAACAACACTCTCACATTTAGTGTTTTATATTATTTTTAATTACTTTTAATATTTAGAAAATCTCAGCGTGCAAAGATACAGTTTTTATAACAAAAAGAAAAACAAAATGGTAGTTGAATATGCAACTAATTGCAAAAATATTTCATTCATATGACATTTTTGATACATTTCAACTTGTTTTCTTAAAAAAACAATTGTAATTTGACTCATTTCAAAACGAAATTTGTACTCTCACCTTCAAATTCGGACAAAATTAAGAAATCAAATTTTAAGTATGGGAATATGAAAAGTATTTCCTAAATTTGCAATAATTTGGAGACGAACAGCAAAATGAAATTGTTTTATGAAATCGAACTAGTCAATAATAAAACTCTAATGCATGGATAAAACAATTGGCGACAAAGAGAAAACGATCGGTATTTTCAACGATAGTTTTCCACCCATCATGGATGGCGTTTCCCTTACAGCTAAAAATTATGCTTATTGGTTGCACCAGAAGCATCAGCCCGTATGTGTCATCACTCCCAAATCGCCAAATTATTCGGATCACGAACCTTATCCAATTTACCGGTACACTTCCATACCAATCATTGGACGAGAACCCTACCGGATTGGACTCCCCCATATAGACCTGGGTTTTCAGACAGAAATCGATCAGGTTTCATTTGGGTTAGTGCATGCACACTGTCCTTTCAGCTCCGGAAGGTTAGCCTTAAGTATTGCTAAAAAACAAAAGATTCCTTTTGTAGCCACTTTCCATTCAAAATACCGCGACGACTTTGAACATTCAGTGTATAATAAATACATTGCCAAACAGATGACCAATGAAATCATCCGGTTCTTCGAGAAAGCCGATGAGGTGTGGATACCGCAGGCTTCCGTGGAGGAAACTATCCGGGAATACGGATTCAAGGGCAAAGTAGAAGTTGTTGACAATGGGAATGATTTTTCGTCGAACCTTCCAATCGAGCCGATCAAGAGAGCTGCCCGAAAAGAACTGAATATCCCTGAGAAAGAAATGGTGTTTCTATTTGTGGGGCAGCACATCTGGGAAAAGAATACCCGTTTAATCATCGAGTCCCTGGCCATGATTAAAAATCTCCCCTATAAAATGTTTTTTATTGGGGTTGGGTATGCAGCTTCCGAATTGAAGCAACTGACCGACGAGTTGGGGTTGAGTGAAAAGGTTGAATTTGTGGGAATGATCACTGACCGTGAAAGGCTCAAACAATATTATGTGGCAGCCGATTTATTCCTATTCCCTTCTATTTACGACAACGCACCCTTAGTG
Source organism: uncultured Bacteroidales bacterium (assembly GCA_903927945.1). Lineage (GTDB taxonomy): Bacteria > Bacteroidota > Bacteroidia > Bacteroidales > Paludibacteraceae > Paludibacter. The sequence goes on from CAIYOZ010000216.1 coordinate 13,556, forward strand.
CTACGCGAAGCCGCAGCAATGCATACGCCTTCTATCCTGGTGGAAGGTTCCTCCTCGGCTGAAAACATAATTGACAATTTCAATGGTTTTTTGATACAGAATACCAGCGAATCTTTTGCAGCCAAGTTAAGGGAATTGATAGTTTCACCCGAGAAAATTCATACTGCCGGAATGAATGCATCCCATAGTATTGCCCGGTCGTGGGAGAGTGTGACAGATGAAGTCCTTGACCGGTATAAGAAATTAATGGAGCGAAAATGGAGAAAATAGTACCGAAAATAAACGCCAATAAGCCAAATAAACCCTATAAAACGTATCACGTCCTGATACCTGTCGTATTGGGACTCTTTGTGATTGGTTGGCTTTTTCTGTCGGAATTCAACCCTGCCGTATTTTTATCCTTTCATTTCACCATTTTTAGTGTAATGTTTCTGATGCTGGCATTAGTCCTCATGCTGATGAGGGACCTGGGGATGATGTGGCGTTTCAGGTTGCTCACCGACAAAGAATTATCCTGGAAACAATCCTTTCACATCAATGTGCTCAGTGAATTTACCTCGGCGGTAACACCGGTAGCGGTAGGTGGTTCAAGTCTGGTGGTCATTTTTCTGGTACAAGAGGGGATCAATGCGGGAAGAAGTACCACTATCATGTTTGTCAATTTGTTTTTGGATGAATTGTTTTTTCTGATTATGTGTCCGTTGGTTTTCCTTTTCATACCCCTGCATCAATTATTCAATTCCTCTTCGGTCATAGTTTCTTCATTTGCCTATGTTTTCCCGGTACTCTACGTAACGCGATTGATCTGGGCATGTATCATGTTCATTGGTATTTTCAAACGTCCCAATTGGATTAGACAAAGCTTACTGACTATATTTAAACTTCGGATCTTGAAGAGATGGTATTCCAATGTTGATATTTTAACAAACAATCTGGTGCAAGCCTCCCATGATATTGGGAGTCATTCCTTTTTATTTTGGCTAAAGGCTATTGGGACAACCATATTCGCCTGGAGTTCCCGGTTTCTGGTTGTTAATGCTGTTTTTATGGCTTTTAATCCTGAACACATCCATCAGTTAGTCGTTTTTGCCCGGCAATTGATCTTGTGGTTATTAATGGCTGTGAGTCCAACACCGGGAGGTAGCGGAGTGAGTGAATATGCTTTCAAGGAATATTACAGCGATATATTCTCTTCATTAAAGTATTCAGGAAGTGCAATCATTTTTGTGACACTAATATGGAGAGTAATAAGTTATTATTTATACTTGCTGTTAGGGATTTTAGTCATCCCTAACTGGATTAATAAGACTTTCTCAAAGAGTGCTTCTGAACTTGAAAACCCACCCGAACAGAAATAGTATCCACCCATATAGCAACTAATACCTAAATATGGGGATTGATTTTGCATTTTCAATATTTATGATTTACCTTTGTGGGCAACAACTATACAAATAGCAATGATTAAGAAAATATTTATTACTTCGGCCTTTATACTCTCCTTAAATTTTGGTTTTGCCTGTACAAATTTTTTAGTAGGAAAAGCGGCTACCCTTGATGGATCAACCCTGATCAGTTACAATGCAGATTCCTATTTTTTATTCGGGGCCATGTGCCAATATCCGGCAGCAACCTACCCTTCAGGGACTATGTTGGATGTGCACGACTGGGACTCGGGCAAATACCTTGGAAAGATAAAACAAGTTGAAAAGACCTATTCGGTCATTGGTAACATGAACGAACACCAGGTAAGTATTGGTGAAACTACTTTTGGCGGCCGTCCCGAGTTAGTGGATTCCACAGCCAAAGTGGATTATGGAAGCTTGATGTATATTGCCCTTCAGCGGTCGAAGACCGCCCGGGAGGCGATCAAAGTGATGACTGACATTGTGGCTGAATATGGATATTACAGCGAAGGGGAGTCATTCTCCATAGCAGATCCAAATGAGGTATGGATCCTGGAGATGGTGGGAAAAGGGGCCAACAACAAAGGGGCAGTATGGGTTGCACAGCGTATTCCGGACGATTGCGTATCGGCTCATGCCAATCAGGCCAGAATTACAACTTTCCCCTATGATGACAAAGTCAATTGCCTGTATGCCGATGATGTGATAGCCTTTGCGCGTGAAAAAGGATATTTCAAAGGAAAAAATAAAGATTTCAGTTTCTCCGATACCTATGCACCGTTGGATTATGTGGCGCTTCGTGCCTGTGAAGGGCGTGTGTGGTCATTTTTCAGGAAGCTGGATCCGACCATGGAAAAATACATCACCTATGTCAAGGGTGAAACAGCCGAGAGAATGCCCTTGTGGATTAAACCTACTTTTAAGTTGACGGCACAAAAGCTCAAAGAGTGCATGCGTGACCAGTATGAAGGGACAGAATTCGATATGAGCAAAGGATTGGCAGCCGGACCCTTTGGAAGCAAGTTACGGTGCAGTCCGTTGACCTATAAAGTGGACAGTGTGGAATATCTGCACGAACGCCCTACCGCAACCCAGCAAACAGGATTCACCTTCGTGGCACAAATGCGCAGCTGGTTGCCTGACTATATTGGAGGAATCCTGTGGTTTGGAGTGGATGATGCAGCCACCGGACTTTATGTACCTATGTACTGCGGAATAAACAGGGTTCCCGAATGTTACCGCCAGGATAATGGAAGCCTGCTTGAGTATTCGGGCACATCAGCTTTCTGGATCTATAACGGGGTTGCCAATTACGCCTACAGCAAATATTCCTACATGTTGCCTGACATTAAGAAAGTTCAGTCGAAATGGGAAGGAGATTTCAATTCCCTGGTGCCGGCTATTGATAAAGTGGCAGTGGGTATGACGGAAGCCGATGCCCGTATATTCCTCACTGACTTCAGTGTAGCACAAGCAGAGAATTCTACAGCTGCCTGGAAGAAATTAGGCGAGTACCTGTTGGTAAAATATATGGATGGAAATATTAAAGCGGAGAAGAATGGGAAATTTATTCAGAACGAATATAAGATACCACCAACCATTATTCGTGCCGGGTATCCGGAAGAATTTATGCGTCAAATGGTGAAAGAAAATCCCGGCTTGCGAGTCAAATCACAGAAAGAATTGGATAACAGAAAATAGTTGATTGGTTGATTGGTTGAGTAAGTTAATTGGTTGATTCAAACATACCCGGCTAAAAAAAGAGAAATGGTTCTTCGTGAATCATTTCTCTTTTTTGAATATATATCTTTCCGAAATCAACAAACTTTAAACGAATAAATCTGTTTATAAATGAAGAGAACCTATATGATCATTCAATTTATTCATATCATCATCTATGAAAGTTGTTATTTTTGGAGCTAACGGCAAAACGGGATTACAATTAGTTGAACAGGCGCTGGCAAAAGGGCATCAGGTGATTGCTTATATTCGGCGTGCCGGTTCTGTAAAAATTGAAAATCCAAAATTGAAGATAGTGGTCGGAAACCTGAATGAGACCCTTAAAATGAAAGATGCCATCAGCGGGTGTGATGCCTGCATATCGGCTTTGGGGGGAGGATCGTTGACAAAACATTCACCGGAAATGATGAATGGAATTGAAAATATTGTGTCTATCATGGAGAAAGCCAGGGTACACCGGTTTATCTACTTATCAAGCCTGGGGGTTGGTGACAGTCGTTACTACATGAATCCAATTGTCCGGTTTATTGTTTGCAATGTGATTATCAGGGTTCCAATGGCGGATCACACAGTGGATGAAAAAAGAATTTCAAAAAGCAGCCTAAATTGGACATTGGTTCGGGCGGGCAGCCTGACGGATGGTCAGTTAACAGGCGAATACAAACATGGTACCGAAAAGATAAAATTAAGAGGTAATGCCACCATTTCACGTGCCAATGTGGCATCTTTTATGTTACAACAACTCACCGATACTAAATACTATCAGAAAGCAGTCTGGCTTTTTGAATGAGTCTATCAAAGTAAAAAAATCAACCAGAGGATTACCGAAAGACAATCCTCTGGTTTTTTATGAATACTGTTCGATTTATTAGGTGAAATAACTACTTTTGTTCCATTAATAATTAGAAACATCCTGAAACGACATAACTAACACCCATGATTGAAGATACACTTTTTGAGAAAGTCGACTATACGGTCAATAACCTTGCAAGAGGCGAGTATGAAAACTGCAGGTTTGCCAACTGTAATTTCTATGGGGGTGACATTTCACATATTACATTTCGGGAATGTGTCTTCGAGGACTGTGATTTCAGCCTGGCCAAGATGAAGAATACAGCCCTGAATGATATTCATTTCATAGGCTGCAAGTTATTGGGAGTGCAATTCGAAGAGTGCAATCAATTTCTGCTTTCGCTTGATTTTGTAAACTGCGTGCTTAAACTGGCAGTCTTCTATAAGCTTAAACTGAAAAAGACCCGCTTTGTAAACTGCAACCTGCAGGAAACTGACTTTACTGAAACAGACCTGACTTCAGTTCTATTTGACAATTGTGACCTTCAACGGACTATATTTCATAAAACGATACTTGAGAAAGCAGATTTTCGAACTTCATACCTTTATTCCATTGACCCGGAACAGAACCGGATCACGAAGGCACGCTTCTCCAGAATGGGAGTCACCGGATTGTTGGATAAATATAAAATTGAGATAGAATAACTCAATTTGAATAGAGAAGAATATGTACTTCGTAATTAAAAAAGTAAAAGCTATCCCGGATTATAAATTGATTCTTACTTTTGAGAATGGTGAAATCAGACAATTTGATATGATTCCTTTGTTAGATACTCGAATTTTTAAAGAGTTGAAGGACGTAGCTATGTTTAATACGGTCAGGATTAGTTTCGATACTATTGTATGGCAAAATGAAGCAGACCTGGACCCGGAAATACTATATACCAATAGTATTGAAATCGAAACACAATAACTAAAGAATAAATGGGATTTTTACTTCCTTAAATCCTTTGCACCCCTTACTTCCGTAGATACCTCATTCAGCCATCCGGCTTGTTGTAATACTGCTGTCTGTATTTTGATAAATCGGATACTTGTTAAGTTGACGGTATTTCCTGAAGCATCCACCGCATTTGAGATATCGAATTTGTTGGCTCCTACAGTTGAATCATAATCGGTGCCATCTAAATTCTTGACATATCCCCAGGTAAATCGATCCTGAGGCACTACCCAATATTGAGTATCCGCACTGGAAAGGTTGTCATACGAATCGGGTAATCGTGTTCCCGAAAAAGTAATACTGTCAGCGGTTGTTGCCGGCCACCACCATTTGGAGGAATAATTCGATCCAAAACCTGAGATCAATTCACCGCTCACTCCCTTGCTATCCTTCCAGGTAATGTTGGCAGAGTCCCGCAGAGCCTTATAGTATCGTACCCAGTAGTTCCGTTGACTGTTAGCGAATTGATTTCCTTTCAGTTCATACCAGGTATCGTTTGGAAGGCCATCCCCGTTTGTATCCGACATGACATATACAATTCCGGGTTCGGGAGAAGCACCCTGCAAGGCATAGACTTCAAAATCAAATCCCTCTCCGTTCAATACCTCGTGATCGAATCCGGCTACCACATACCCTCCAAATCCTCCCAGATACAACCAACTCTTATCGTTGGTGGGTTCTCCTATAAAATTTGTAATATCGGTGGGTTTAGCCAATAGAGCGTGTTGCCCGGGAGCATATACATAGTCGAAAACTTTGGTGATATAAGCAGACGTTCCCTTTGGATCGCCTGAAGAATTCCCGTTACATGAAACGAACAGTATAGAACCCAGTAAAAGCAGAAAAGAAAGTTGAATGGATATGAATCTTTTATTCCCGGAAAGCATAGTTAAGTCATTTTAGATAGCCCTGCAAAGTTACTGTTTTTTCCTTTCAGTAAACTCATAGTTTACAATAAGCACTTCATTTCTTTTAAGAATAAAATTTATTATCCTCTATAACAGCACGCTTACAAATATTATCAAATTATTTTCATTCCCCTAAATCCAAACCTTTAAGTTGCATCGTCTAATTAATAAATAAGGAAAAAAGGATGTAAGATTATTTCAACTATGACGTCTTATTAATTAGAAATCTAAACAACTAAAATATAAAAGCATTATGAAAACAATTGAAAATTCTCAGATCAGAAGAATGCTGGTGGTTTCAGGAATGGCATTTTCTTCTATAGTACTTTTCTCTGCTAATTCAGCAACTATTCAAGGACGGGTGACCGACCGTAACAATCAACCGGTGGAATATGCTACCGCAGTATTGAAAAACCCGGCTACCGATAAATTTGTCACAGGAACTGTTTGCAACGACAAGGGTGAATATGAATTTGAAAACCTCGAACCAGGCGAATATATCCTCTCTACCGACATGATCGGGTACCAGGAAACAACTACCAATAAATTGACCGTAAAAGAAAATCCGGACAGACCGTTCAAACAGGTTGTCGTGATGAATGAGAAACCAGATGAAAGCATTACGGTGGTTGGAAAAAGAAGGATTTCAGCAAATGATAATCTGATTGCAAATAAATAAGATTCAATACACATGCTAAGAAACAGGATGGCCTTAAATAGTCATCCTGCTTCTTTTTATGGCATACTTATCCATTTGGATATAAGCCCAAAATATGAATGTTTTGTTAAATCTAAACTTATTTTCATTGTCCTAAATCCAAACCAACAGTTGGCATCGTCTAATTAATAAATAAGAAAAAAAGGATGTAAGATTATTTCAATAATCCCGTCTACTTAATAAGAATCTAAACAACTAAATATAAAAAACCATTATGAAAACAATTGAAAATTCTCAGATCAAAAGAATGCTGGTGGTTACAGGAATGGCATTCTCTTCCATAGTACTTTTCTCCGCTAATTCAGCAACTATTCAAGGACGGGTGACCGACCGTAACAATCAACCGGTGGAATATGCTACCGCAGTATTGAAGAACCCTGCTACCGATCAGTTTATCACAGGCACCGTTTGCAACGATAAGGGTGAATATGAATTTGAAAACCTCGAACCAGGCGAATATATCCTCTCTACCGACATGATCGGCTACCAGGAAACAACTACCAGTAAATTGACCGTAAAAGAAAATCCTGACAAACCCTTCAAACAGGTTGTGGTGATGAATGAAAAACCTAACGAAAATATCACGGTGTTTGGAAAGAGAAGGATATCACAAAACGATAACCAGACTGCTCAACGGTAAGATCTAATCTCTTTTTGCAACTATCAAATAAACAGGATGAAACAATACAATCATCCTGTTTTTTATAGGGGCGAATAATTACAAAAAAAACAGGAACTCTAAATCCAAACCACGTTCTCATTCCGTCTAATATTAAACAAATTGAAATGAATGTAAGAAATTCACATCTTTGGAGTCAATTCTAGAAAGCACTCCTGAAAATGGTTGATTTATTACTTGAATTCAAAACCAATAACATACATAAAAACCCAGTGATATGAAACTTAGTAACAAATCTTTCAACAGCCGAATGCTGGCATTGATTTGCCTGGCATTTATTACCACTTTCCTATATGCAAAAACTTCAGGTGTTATTAAAGGAAAGATTATTGATGTCAAAAATCAGCCTATAGAATTTGCAACAGCCAGTCTTTTAAACACGAAAACAAACAAATTCGTAAAAGGAGATGTAAGTAATGACAAAGGTGAATTTATGATGGATCAGGTAACTCCCGGTGAATACGTCTTACAGATTACCATGGTGGGTTATGTCAAGAATGAATCGGAAAAGGTAGTGATTGATTCAAAGAACACCCTGGTTGAAAAAAGCATTGTCCTGAAAGAGAATGTCGTCCAACTGGCCAATGTGGCAGTTGTAGCAAAGAAGAAATTTATTGAACAAACGGTGGATAAAATGGTAGTCAATCCGGATGCTTCCATTACTACTGCCGGTGAAAACGTATATGAAATCCTGAAGAAACTGCCCGGCATCACCATCGATAACAACGATAACATAAGCCTGAAAGGAAAGGAAAATGTGAAAGTGATGATCGACGACAAGCCAACATATCTTTCTGCCAATCAGTTGGCTATTCTGCTCAAGAGCATGCAGGGTAAGAACATCGATCGGATTGAAATCATGGAAAACCCACCGGCACGCTTCGATGCCGAAGGTAATTCGGGAATTATCAACATCAAGACCAGACATTCAAAGGCGCCCGGCTTTAACGGAAGTGTCAATGGTGGCTTGAGTTACTCCAATAAATTGCGCGAAAATGCAGGCATTGATTTAAACATGAACTCCGGAAAATTCAACCTTTACGGCAATTTTTCCTACAATGACTGGAGGGGTTGGAATTCTATGGAAGCTACCCGCCGTTTTACAACGACCAGTCTGGCTGGAGCATATCAATTGATCGACAATCATGGAACCTATGATGGAACGGGATATAATTATAAAGTGGGGGCGGATTATTTTCTCAAAAAGAATCAGGTGATCAGTGTGATGTTTCGGGGTGACTTTGGCTCGGACACCGATACCGATAACAGCCATACTACTTTTGCCGATGCCAACAAGCTGGTTGATTCTACATTGACTACCATTTCAAACCATTACAACAATTGGGACAACAAAACCTATAATGTAAATTACAAATGGGATATTGATACAACCGGCACTTCCTTGTCGGTGGATGCCGACTATGCACGCTTTCATTTCCTGGCAAACAGCGACCAACATGTGACTTATTATGATCCGGCTGGTAATTTACTGGATCACAATGAGGTGCTAAACACCAATCAGGGAGAAGATATTGACATCCTTTCCTCAAAAATAGATTTCGTGCATCCTTTCAGTAAAAGCTTCCGGATAGAATCAGGGTTGAAAGCCAGCTTCGTGACCAATAAAAGCCAGATAGACATGGCGGGATTTATCGCCCAAAACGACCATTTTGTCTATACCGAAAACATTCAGGCTGCCTACGTAAGCGGGAATGCACAATTCAAGAAGACAAGCCTGCAACTGGGACTCCGGTTGGAAAACACCAACTCCACCGGTAATTCAGTAACCATGAATCAGGTGGATACAAAATCGTATCTGAATCTGTTCCCTTCGTTCTATGTCCAACAAACCCTGAATGCGAACAACAATATAAATTTCAGGTATAGTTACCGGATTGGCCGTCCGAATTATGATATGCTAAATCCGTTCAGGTGGATGATTGATCCGTTTACTTACAACCAGGGGAATCCACTGCTCGGACCGCAATTTACCCATGCTGCCAGCCTGAGCCATACATTCAAAGGAGAATTCATTACCAGTATCGGTTACAATTATACGAAAGATTTGTTTTCACAGGTACTTGTTCAAAACGATGCCACCAAGACTATTTATCAGACCATGCAGAACCTGACTGATGCCATTGATTATAATGCTTCCGAAACGGTGCAGTTACAACCCGCAAAATGGTGGAGGTTGAATGGAACCTTAACTGGCATTTATAAGGAAGTGAATTCAAACATAAACGGGGACGTACAATTCAAACGGTGGAGTTGCTACGGTAATCTGTCAACTACTTTCACCCTGCCCTTCAAGGTGGATATGGAATTAAGCGGTTATTATTCCTCGAAACAACTGAACGGTAATTTCACCATAAAACCTTTTTATAGTGCAGACCTGGGTTTCCAACGAAAAATACTGAAGGATAATGGCCTATTAAAAGTGTCGGTAAGTGATCTCTTCAATACCGGAAGCAACGGCGCTTATTCAAAATACAATAACATTGATATCGATGTGCTCAATAAGTATGATTCACGTAAATTGAATGTGACCTTCAGTTATCGCTTTGGGAAAGACCAATTCTCTACCCGTGCAAATCGCTCTACAGCTTCCAGTGAAGAACAAAGCAGGAGTGGGAAATAATTACTTAAATCATTGATTGAATTGATTGGTTATTTCGTGAAATAAATTGGTTGGATTAGTAATTCAGAAAAATTACTAATCCAACCTTTTCTATTTAATTGATCAAGTTATCAATATAATAATATCAAAATTCTTATTTTAAGTTGATATTAAAATTAATTGATAATTACTTTTTGAGTTATTTTTTTGCCTTTAAATGACACCGTTACAAAATAAACTCCAGAACAGAATGATTTGTCAATTACCGTAATTGTTCCAGTTGTTGATTTGCTTACAAGTTTTTGTCCCAAAGCATTACAAACAGTAGCCATTGCTCCATATCCAGTATTACTTTTAATGCAAATTTGATTGTTTAGATTTTTATAAACAACCATTAAAGCAGAAGAATTCATTTCCGGAATTAATGTAACTGTCGTTGATACAAAATTTGCAATTAATGTTCTGTCTGATATGGCTGTAAATGAATATGAAGCACTTTGGGAAACTTCAACTCCGTTTTCCGTCCAGTTAACAAAGCGATATCCGGTGTTTGGGGTAGCAACAAGGGAAACAGGTGAATTTAATGCCATAGTACCTGTTCCGCTCACACTGCCCATTGTTACATCGTTAGCTGAGGCAGCAATTGAGAAAACCTGAGTCAGAGCCATATCATCCATATACACGTAGAAGGCAGGAGCATCAGCTTGAACTACTTTTGAGAAAACAATATAACAACTTGAAGCCGGAGCTATAAATGTCACATTACTGATAGATGCTGTTTGAGAACTGATGTTTGTTGAGGGTTGACTAGTTGTATAAAGATTTGAAAACCCACCGATAGCATTTGCAACAACATCATTTACTGTACTTGCAGCATAAACGTTAGCTTGGGAATTTGCTGTAAATGTATTTGTGTTGGCTCCATCATCTACTCTATACTTAAAACTAAATGTGTATGTATTTCCAGCTATGAGACCGTTTAGTTTATGACTGATATTATAATATCCATTGGATGAAACGGCAATAAAACGCAACATGAAATTTTTAGTGCCTGCAATAGCATATGTAGATACAACACGCGATGTACCTCCTCCACCTAGATTTTTTGATTTATCATTTATCCATTCACCGAGTGGAGCAGACAAATTGGCTGTATTGGCTGTTACATTCTCAAATCCACCATCAGCAACCCCATTTGCAAAAGCTGTAGGGGCTTCCACTAATCTAAAAGCAGAAGATAACATTGCTGTTGTTGCATCCCCTGCAGGAGCCGTAGTGGTCAGTGTTAATGGGGTTCCTGTAAATACTGCAGGTCCCGATATTACAGGAGCTGAAGTTAGATAGCTGGTAGGCAAGCTAAAGCTATTAATCGAAATATATCCTGATGTGCCAATATCAGCAATATTCCACTTAGTATCTGAACTGGTATTCGATGTTGCAAATCCAATTACGCCAGAACTATTGCAGGTAATATAGTTGCCATCGCCATTCTTAATCCTGTAAACTCCTGTAGAAGGTATTTCAAAAGTCAGTCGCTGTGAAAGAGCAGAAATATCGGCACTCATAACAGAGGGTGTAGTTCCGTTTGCACCAATTACTTTACTTGATGTACCCAGTGTTTGAACTAAAATGTAAGATTTGGTTGCACTTATTGTAAATGCAAACATATCCATAGAATAGACTCCTAAGAGACCTAATACAATTAATACATAAATTCTTTTCATAACATTTATTGATTTTAAATTGGTTTTTAACTAATCGATATTTTTGGACTTCATTTAAGTTTTTTGAGTGAATTAAAACTAATTGAATATTGTTTTTCGGGTTATAACTTGATCATTTGCAACTACATCCACAATATAAACTGCTGCTTTATAAGAGTTGTTTAATGTCATTTTTGAATTGGTCAAGAGTTTATCTTCTAATTTTTGTCCAACCACATTGTAAACCGATATTGTTGCTTTACCTACCATTTCTATTGGACAGTTAACCGTTATTTGACCATCAGCATTTCTGAAAGTTGTTATATTAAAGTTACTTTCACGATTACTTTCTATTGCAGAAATTGATAGTGCAAAATTTGCAACTAGTGTTCTGTTGGTTGTAACCTTAAATGAATATGAAGCACTTTTGGAAACTTCCACTCCGCCTTCAGTCCAATTAACAAATCGATATCCTTCACTTGGGGTAGCTATCAATGTATCAGTTGAATTGAGTGCTATCATTCCTGCACCGCTCACACTGCCCATTACTGAATTGTTAACGAATGCTGAAATTGGAAGAGTCAGAGTCATATCATCCATATACACATAGAAGGAGGGAGCATCTGCTTGAACTACTTTTGAAAAAACAATATAACAACTTGAAGCGGGTGTAATAAATGTTACACTCCCAGTGGTTGGAGTTTGAGAAAGGATATTCGTTGCTGGTTGAATAGTTGTAAAATAATTTGAAGGTCCTCCAATAGCATTTGCAACTGTGGCATTTGCTGTAGTTGTAGCATAAACGTTGGCTTGAGAATTTGTTCCAAAAGTATTTGTGTTAGCTCCATCATCCGTTCTATATTTAAAACTGAATGTATAAGTATTTCCGGCAATAAGCCCATTCAATTTATGACTGATATTATAATAACCATTTGTAGAAGTGGCGGCGGTATAACGCAGAGGAAAATTTTTAATGCCAGTAATAGTATATGTCGATACAACGCGCGATGTAGCACCTCCACCTATATTTTTTGATTTATCATTTATCCACTCACCCATTGGTGCAGTCAAATTGAGTGTATTGGCTGTAACATTTTCAAATCCACCATCAGCATCACCATTTGCAAAAGTAGTGGAGTATTCCACATATCTAAAAGCAGCAGATGCCTCTGTTCCTGTTGGAACAGTCGTTGTCAAAGTTAGTGGAGTTCCTGTAAATGCTGCTGGACCCGTTATTACTGCAGCCGAAGTTAGATAACTTGTAGGAGAACTAACACTGTTAATCGAAATATATTTGGCTGTGCCAATTTCAGTTATATTCCAGTTAGTATCTTGGCTGGAATTTGTTGTTGTGAATCCAACTACGCCTGAGCTATTGCAAGCTAGGTAATTACCATCGCCATTTTTGATTTTGTAAACACCTGCAGATTGCATTTCAAAAGTCAATCGTTGTGATTGTGCAGAAATATCTGCACTCATAACCGATGGTGTTGTACCGTTTGCACCGATTACTTTACTAGATGTAGCCAGCGTTTGAATCAGAATGTAAGTTTTGGCTGGATCTATTGAAAAGGCTGCAAACAAATCCATAGAAGAGACTCCTAAGAGACCTAAGACAATTAATACGTAAATTTTTTTCATGATTTTGATGATTTTAATGTTTGTAAATTATAGTTTTTTAATATATTGGGATGTTGATAAAGATCTCTCCCATTTAGATTTTTCTTTTTTGTACCGATATGAACATGGATACTTTACTTTTTCAGATTTAAGTCATTTAAAATTATTTTCACTTTTCTGGAACAATAGTA
>CAIYOZ010000217.1 GCA_903927945.1 uncultured Bacteroidales bacterium
ATTGAATTTATACGGGGTACTCCAGGAACTAGCACTTGGCCGTTCATCTATAAATACCTCTCCAAATGGGATATACTCCAAATGTTGGACTACATTTCCATTAATATCAGTAATCAAAGAGCTACTCCCTAAATGGTCTGAGTGAAAGTAATACTGCAACGGAGTGGTTATCTTTCCTGCTGTTGACGTGATCATACCTGTGCTGCCTTGGGATGTACCTTTATACACAACACCTAATGAATCGAATCTTTCCTTAATCTTTCCCGTAAGCAAAGAATATTTAGATGTAAAGTCTTTCGCTCCTGCTTTAACAATACTTGCATCAGTTGGGTTCGTGGCAAATATATCCGAACTGCCCAGTTTACTGACAATCCTTTGCGAACCCCTCTATTGATTGGACTACTTAAGTGTAATCTTATTATGTTTATAAAAATATTCAAACTTTACAATATTATATTTTTCATCATAATAATAAATTTCCTTATAAGTCGTATCTTGTAAACTTTGTAAGGTTGTACTGAAAAAATTTGTGGATAACTTCTTTATAATAACCTTTGTACTTGAACGATTTAAACCAAAAACGAATGGAAATTCTATTTGGCATCTCCAATCAAAAATAGTATCCTTTTTTGAAAAAAACAGTAATGTATCAATATCCTTTTTATCTAATGAATTAGAATACCTATAATCAAAAACGGAATTATTTATTATAGGAAAAACATTAGAAAAATGTCTTTTCCCAATTTCACGATTGATCACTATGCTATCATTATATATAATTTCTTCTAATTTATTAACACAAAATAAAGAATCAACTAATAAAGAATTCTTTCTGTCAAACATAATGGTTTTCGAGTAGTGCTTTTTTTCACAAGAGATACTCAAAATACATAATAATAGCATAACACTAATTAAATATTTATTATTTTTAAACATATTTTTATTATTTAATGTCTTTGTAATTCTCTTTGTATTTTTGCTCTGCATCCTTTAATACATTGGAAAATCCTTTTATCTTTTTCAACAAATCATTTGCAACTTTTTGATAGTTTCTATATCCTGGGTGATTCATATCTTTATCTCTAAGTGCTTTATGATCCTTATCTTCTTTGCCAATACGTAATTTATTTAAAGCTCCAATACCTCCCTTTGTAAAAGCGTTAATTTCGTCAAAAATCGAATAACCATGATCTTGAGTTTCATGATCGATATCTTCAATTATACTTTCAGGAGTGTGTCCTTTTGAATCAATTGTTAAAACAACGACAGGTTTACCATCAATAATATCTAAACTAATAGCAGCACTTTTATCTGTAATTAAATTTATATTATTTTCATCAGAATACGAGTTATCAAGAATTTTAAAATCTACACCACTAAAATCACCACTTCCACCAACAAATTTAGTAGTTCCTATTACATCTCCATTTTTTGCGAATCTTGAGAAAAATTTTGCTCCTGTTGGCGAAGTAAAGAAACCCTTAAATGCAGAATTTACATTTTTTGAAATCGAATTGTTTGTATATGATGGTTGTCCACTTTGGTCATCTTTCTTGACTTCCCATGTATAAATTTTTCTACCATCTGGATCAATAAATTTAACCGGATTTTCAGCACAATATACATATGATGACATGTTTGGATATTTTTCCGCCAGTGGATCTGATGATATCCACACACTCGTCCTGGGATCATAATACCTTGCCCCATAATAGTACAGTCCGGTTTCTTCGTCCAGTTCCTTGGCATTGAATTTATATGGGCTACTCCAGGAACCTGCACTGGGGCGTTCATCAATAAATACTTCCCCAAACGGTATATATTCCAAATGTTGAACTACATTTCCATTAATATCAGTAATCAAAGAGCTACTCCCTAAATGGTCTTAATTGAGAATTGCTTAGAACTAATCCTCTGCTTTATGGGAATCCTTAACATTATACATTTTTTCAAAAACCTGTTTTATTAATTCTGCTTGTTTGGGATTTAGTGCATTTATTTTACTATAAATTTTTTTGAATTTTTCTTTGTTTTGTAAATCATATGTACTGGAACCATCGAAAACAAAAATCCAAAAAGATTCAACTTCTTTTTTCGGTTTAATTGTAAGCAAGCTCAGTATCTCTTTTGGACTTTTAATTATGAGAAGCGTTAAATTATCCTGTAAAATTGTTGGAGCATCAGCTTCCCAAACAGCATTTTTTACGATCCCATAAATTTTATTGATAAACTCTTTTTGACCAATATGTCCTTCACATTCAAAGAAATAATTCACATGATCTTCGTAGACTTCATATAGTGGTTTTGCCCCATTTTTGTCGTCAAAACCATATATATTTAAAAATTGACTAAATGAACATGGGAAAAAATCAAAAAACATTTTATAATCTTTCTTTTTAAATGACAGCCTTAAATTTTCAATTGTATCATTAGAAACACTATTTTTACCTGTTAATTCTACATTAACCTTTTTGGGTGGTTCTTTCTTACTAACATTGCAAGAAAGAACCAAGCAGCAAATAAAAGATATTAAAGATATTTTGATCATTTCTTATTGGGTATTTTATTGTTAATGATTGTTTTTACTTTACTGGCACCTTTTGAGTTGATAAAATACCTTACCTTTTGCATTTTAGCCTTACTACCACCAATCGATCCCTTACCTTTGGTAGTACCTGGTAAATTACAACCTGCGGTTTGACTTCCTTTATTTCCACTATGATATAGGATTTTTCTACTTTTCGGAACATCCTTATTAGATAGAAGAAAGTTATTTGGATGTTTCTTGCTAGAATAGCTCTCTAAATTATAAACTCCTTCTGGAATTCTTCTATCTTTTCCACTTTCTATAGTTGAAGGTCCTGCTGGTTCAAGAATAAAACCATCTAGGTTTTCATCTCCACCAACAGTTTTAAATTCACTTATTGTGTAATCATCACCTTCTTCAACCCTATCTTGAATAATTAAGCCTCCAACCTCAGTTGAAACTTTTATTAATTGATTAGAGGTACTTTTATCTAATTTACCGCCCCAATTAATATTTTCATTCTCAGTCCTTGGTCTAACCCCTTCATTCATTAAAAATACCTTTTTATCATCTACTCCATTATTACCCAAGTTAACGCCTGACCTTGAATAAAAAACAGCTTTACCATCAGGGTCTACAAATTTTACAGGATTATTGAGACAATAAACATATGAACTAACATTTGGTGTTTTTTCCGCTAGTGGATCCACAGATAACCAAACTGAACTCCTCGGATCATAATACCTAGCCCCATAATAATAAAGCCCTGTTTCTTCATCCAATTCCTTGGCATTGAATTTATACGGGGTACTCCAGGAACCTGCACTTGGACGTTCATCAATAAATACTTCCCCAAACGGTATATATTCCAAATGTTGAACCAAGGCACCGGTAGCATCGGTTATCAACGATGAGCTTCCCAAATGGTCGGAATGGAAGTAATACTCCAACGGAGTGGGTATCTTCCCTGCTGTAGAGGTTATCAGTCCTGCACTTCCTTGCTGGATGCCTTTGTAAACCACACCCAATGAGTCGAACCGATCCTTTATCTTCCCGGTTAGCAATGAATATTTAGATGTAAAGTCTTTCGCTCCCGCTTTAACAATACTTGCATCAGTAGGGTTCGTGGCAAATATATCTGAACTTCCCAGCTTGCTGACTATCCGTTGTGAACCTATATAGATATGCTTGCTGTAATAACCGCCATTGTTCACCACCAGGTAAGGGCTGATATACGCCGTAAAGTTAGTAGTTTCCGTTCGCCCACCGCTTAATACTCCATTTACAGAAACTCCTTCGCTGCCTCCGCTTTCTTTTACCGTTCTTTCCCCTGCCGCATCATACCAGTAATTGCTGACGTAGCCGTTATCACTCAGTGCCAGCAACCGGTTTTCTTCATCCCACAGCAGTTTACGGCTATTGGTTGCCTGCAACTTGCCATCCGGTGTTTTCGTTCCGGTATTAACATATAGCAGGTTTCCATTCGCATCATACCCATAACTCTGACTTTTTGCTATCGGCGTGATCACCGCCGTGCCTTCCGTCCGGTAGCTTGAGTCTGCAATATTACTAATTTGTTGCGAGTTATCAGCATATTGGTACGATAAATTATATCCGGCCTTTAACTGCCCGGTAAATTGCACATTGTTTTGACTAATGGTCTGCTTTTTCGAGGTGATATTATGCAGGTTGTCGTAACCCATTGCCAGCGTATAGTCAGCAGTCTTCCCATTGGCTCCGGTAAAGGTCCCGTTAGCTGTTTTAAGTCGATACAGGTTATCGTACGCGTAATTGTGCACCATTTGCCCTCCCATATTATTGGCTGCCGATCCTGAATTGATAACCCCGGTCACGTTACTCACCTTGTCATAACTATAGGCATTGTCCATAAGAGTAATACCTCCGGTTTTCACACTCAGGTTGCTGAGTTGCCTGTTTAACGGATTGTAAGTGTAGGTAGTAGTAGGAGCTGTAGGGTTGTACGGATTACCATAACTCATTTGCACTCGTTGTTCAAATTTGTCGTATTTGATATCGTTTACATAAATACTTGGGCCAGCACCTTTGGAACCTACCACATTTCCCAGTAATCCTCCAGTATTGTAGCCATATTGCACCAATTCGCCATCCGGATAAGTCATATTCAATAACCGGTTCCAGCAGTCATACGTCCAGTTGGTCACATAAGTGGCCACCGCCTGGTTGGGTATCACCAGCGTACGGCGTTCTTCGGTCAATTCACCCATTTTGCCGTACTTGAATTCCTGTCCTCCGCTTCCATCCTCCTGGTAAACAAGGCGTCCTACGCGGTTAAAGCCCGAGGCGTCGTTGGCCGCTCCATAAGTGTACGTGACATTATTTTCACGATGTCGCGGGTAACTGATAGCCTTCAACCGGCTGTAGTCGTATGCATAGTGTATCGTATCTTTGTTGGCCGTATATTTCCACAAAAGGTTGTTAGCTGCATCGTAACCGAACTTCGTGGTTCCCGATGCCGGATGCGTCACCTGTGTCCGCCGTCCTGCCATGTCGTACACCGAGGCGGTGGTTTTATTCATGGCATCGGTCGTCGTGAGTAACTGATTGATGGCGTCATACCCGAAAGTTGTAATGATAGGCACGCTATCCGGCCGCTGCATAGTCTTTACCGTTAGTCCGCTGCCATTAGTATAAGTTGCCTGTTTGTTCTTCATGGCATCGGTTACGGTGGTTTTCAGATAATTAATTCCTTTGATGGTGTCAATATTATAGGCCATACTGGTTGAAGTGCCATCGGGCAAAGTTGTACTCAGCACTCTGTCTAATACATCATAAGTGCTTACCATTTTATAAGCATCAAACGTGGGATTAAAGATGTATTTCTTACTAGCATCCGTTTCTGATACGGGGTAATATGCTTCCACTACCCGTCCGAAAGCATCATATTTCACCCGTCCGCTGACAATCATTACGTTATCGGCGGAGGTGCCGTTCCATACTACTCCATCTTTTTTCACCTGTATCGCCCGCCCCAGTCCATCCGCAAAGGTTACCGTTTCCAGATCATCTCCCGGATTGGCAGGGTCGTAATGTTTGGTCAGGGCATAAGCAGGAGCAGTAATACCGTTAGCATCACTGGTTACTTGTGGATGATACTCAAACTTCAGGGTATAATCCGTTTCGTTCGGTCCTTTTATTTTAACTACTCGTCCCAGGTTATCCAGCGTGGTAGTCATCACATTCCCATTTTCGTCGGTTGTTTTGCATGGTACCCCGAGCTGCCGCACGATTGTATCGTGTGGCATTTACTAAATCAATGCCACGTTATCTAACAAACCTTTCCCACCGGCATAATCTACAGCACTACTATATAAATAATCCTCCGGTCTGAAAACGATTCCTTCCTCCAC
>CAIYOZ010000218.1 GCA_903927945.1 uncultured Bacteroidales bacterium
GCGACATCATAATAATGGGTGCAGCATAAGCAGCCTGAGTTGAAAAAAGAAGGTTCAGTAAGATAAAGGGATACACATCCCAATGATAAATCAGGCCTATCATGTTTAAGGCCATCCATAATACTACTAAGACCGTTTGAATAATGATGAACTTCCATGATCCCATCCCTTTTGCTACCGAATCCGCAATTCTACCCCCAAAACTTAATGATTCATTGTGTTTTTCATGCCAGGTTTTTTTTCTTTCCATCTGTTTTATTTATTTTATTTATTTGAATTTTAGATAAGCAACCACAAAAATTTGATATTCAAAATAATCTTGAGTAAAGTTTAAATCAAATCATCGAGGACTTTGAATAATACTGCTTCATACTTAGCCAATGTATTGCATTTCTTTACCTGTTTCAAAATCTTGCGGCCATCTTCGAACCCTTCCGAATGGTATTCCCAGAGCTCTTCCAGCCGACGCAACAGATTGAGGTCGCCGGCATATTTTTCTTTACACCGTTCTATAAGTGATAAATGAAATGACTTCAACAGCCTGACTTTCTCGGGATGTGAAAGTTCTTGTCCTTTGATTTCCGCCAACAGGAATGGATGTTTGAGGATGCCACGCCCTATCATGATGCCTGAAACCTGAGGTGCTAACGCCTGAATTCTTTCGATATCCGCCACCGTTTCTATATCACCGTTATAGCAGACAGGATGATTTAACAAAGGTGCGTACCGGGCAAATGATTCAACCTCAACCTCACCCTTATACAATTGCTTTGCCACCCGGGGATGGAGAATCATTTCCAAAATAGGAAACTCATTAAATACCGGAATCAG
Organism: uncultured Bacteroidales bacterium; assembly: GCA_903927945.1. Lineage (GTDB taxonomy): Bacteria > Bacteroidota > Bacteroidia > Bacteroidales > Paludibacteraceae > Paludibacter. The sequence goes on from CAIYOZ010000218.1 coordinate 832, forward strand.
TTTTTCGAATTCAGTTGCATTTTCCTGACCGAACCTGCATTTAACAGAAATGTCCAGATTGGTAATTGCAAAAACAGAATGCAGGAAATCCTCAACTCTGTCAGGATGCGATAACATGCCGGCACCCATTCCTTTATTCACCACCTTGACGAACGGGCAGCCCATGTTGATATTTACCTCGGAATACTTATTTTCCAGGCATAACTCTTCAAAACGTTTGAATGAGTCTACATCATTCCCCAGGAATTGAGGAACCGGTGTTTGAAAGGTATTGTGTCCCTGAAGAATATCATTGCACTGGCTCGGCCGGTAGAACTCTCCGTTTTGTACACGGATAAAGGGGGCAAATGATTTGTCGAATTGCCCGATATGTTCGTAGAATGATTCCCTGAAAATCCAGTCGGTTACTCCTTGGAGAGGAGCTAAATATACTTGCATTCCTAGTTTATTGGTTAATTGATTAATTCAATGGTTGGTTATTAGGTTAATTGATTATTATGTTAATTGGTTGATTCGTTGATTAGTTAATAGGTTAATAGGCTGATTAGTTAATTGATTATTAGGTTAATTGGTTATTGGTTATTAGGTTATTAGGTTGATTGGTTAATAGGTTATTAGGCTTATTTTAGGTTGGTTGATTGGTTGGTGCTTTTGTGAGCATAATAACTTATTCAACTTATTCAACTCAATCAATTTAATCAACTTAATCAACATAATTAACTCAATAACATAATTAACTCAATAACTTATTCAACTTAAGTTTCTTCTTGTCTTTTTCAATCTCATCCTTTATTTCCTTTCAACCGGTTTGTTCTTACCCCTTTCGCAATCCAATAAATAATAATCCAACGATCGTGAATGCGACTTTTTTGTCTTCCAACCCGATACCATACGCTGTATCAACCTGGGCAGTTTCTTTCTGGCTTTCGAAAGGCTAAATGTGATATGGTTTTTCTTCCTCATTTAACATGCATTTAACTGCTATTTTATAATAGAAAAATACGTTTCTAATAAGTGCGTTCAAAACAACAATTAATTGTTGCAAATATAAGGTTTGTATTTAACGTGAACGCATAAATTATTGATTATTTTTCATGATTTTTTAGGAATATAATTCAAGAATCCGGAGTAAAACACATACATGACTCCAAATCGCAAGGCTCACAAAGTGAAGGAATTCGATGAAATTAACTCCCCAAGCTCCTCCCGGTAATATCAGGATAAATTTCGAAGATGTGAATTACCATCGTTTCCTGACATTATATTATAAAAACCAATGAATCTCAAGATGCCAACTACCTGCTACCCACTACTGCCTCCCACTATTTTCGTCCTCCGCATATTTTCCGTACCTTTGCGCAAAATCGTAATCCGTCAGGTTAAAAAGGAAAAGCTTGTGAAAGAAGAACGGATGCGTGAAATATTCTATGACATTTGATAAATTAGATCTTGTTGAGCCGATCTTAAACGCTCTCAAACATGAAGGTTATACCCAACCAACTCCCATTCAGGAAATTTCAATCCCCATTGTACTAAAAGGCCAGGATTTATTAGGATGTGCACAAACAGGAACCGGTAAAACGGCCGCCTTTGCCATTCCCATCCTGCAACTTTTGCATCTCAATAAGGGCAATGACCGTGCTCCCCGAAAGATTAAAGCTTTAATAGTAACCCCAACCCGCGAATTGGCCATCCAGATAGGCGAAAGTTTCGCTGCCTACGGACGGTTTATGAACTTACGTCATACCGTTGTTTTTGGCGGTGTTCCGCAAAGCCAACAGGTGGGTGCACTTAAGATGGGTGTCGATATCCTGATTGCCACGCCGGGGCGACTGCTCGATTTGATCAACCAGGGGTATGTAAAGATTGGTGAAATCAGCATATTCGTACTCGATGAGGCCGATCGTATGCTCGATATGGGTTTTATCCATGATGTAAAGAAACTCATCAAAATTATCCCCGCCAAGCGCCAGTCGCTGTTCTTTTCAGCTACCATGCCCGAATCCATCCGGGTACTGGCTAGTACCATCCTCACCAATCCGGAGGAAGTACAGGTAACGCCTGCTTCCACCACGGCTGAAACTGTCGAACAGGAAATGTATTTTGTGGATGCCGCCAATAAAAAAGACTTGCTCATTCACCTGTTGAAAGATAAAACCATTGCCACGGCCCTGGTATTTACCCGTACCAAGCATGGTGCCGACAAAGTGCAACGCATGCTCGAAAAGGCTAAGATCAAAGCCGAAGCTATTCACGGTAATAAATCGCAGAATGCCCGTCAGAATGCCCTGCGTAATTTTAAAGACAAAACAACCCGCGTATTGGTGGCTACCGACATTGCTGCCCGTGGTATCGATATCGACAACCTGAATCTGGTGATCAATTACGAGATTCCCAATATCCCTGAAACGTATGTTCATCGCATTGGACGGACCGGTAGGGCAGGACTTGAAGGTAAGGCCGTGTCCTTCTGTGATGTGGAAGAATTTGATTACCTGCGCGATATTCAGAAGCTGATCTCCATAGAAATACCAGTGATTACCGATCATCCCTTTCCGGCGGAACATTTACCGGTACCGGGGGCCAAAAAAGTCAAGGGTAAAAGTCCGGGTGCTAAGGCAGGTGCCAGAGGTGGTTCAGGGAATGGTCAGGGATCCAGGCCAGGTTTAGGCTCAGGCACTGCTTCCGGTAGAAATGCCGGCAACGGATCAGGCAGAGGAACAACTCCGGTTGCTAAACGACCTGAATCGGGTGAAAGTCAGATTCCAAAACCTACCCGGCCTCAGAGTTCAAGGCCACCGATGTCGCATACTCCCAAGACGGATGGTGCTCCCAAGAAGTACTGGGGTAAATAAACAAGCTGGATGTGGACGATAGATAAAATTAAAGGAACGATAAGCTCCCTGTGATTCGAAAGAATGCAGGGAGTTTTTTATAGCTAAGTAGATCCTCTGTGTAAATCGACACATTCCAACTTTTTAAATGTACATCAATTCCGACAAATATATTTTGTCCTTCAAAATTTAATTCTTTTCTTTGTGTTTGCATAAGTCCTTGATTTTTAATTTTTAAGTATCGTTTCTCAAAAATATAATACTCTTGTGACTTATGCAATTTTACCTGCACTTTATTTCATTTTACAAACATAGGGTCTATTTTAATTTGACAGGAGAAAATGTATTTATTTCAATTGCCGTCCCATTTATGGGACTGATAAAATGATA
>CAIYOZ010000219.1 GCA_903927945.1 uncultured Bacteroidales bacterium
CTCATAATCTTTATTTTATGTGCCATAAAGTTACTTATTTATTTCCATTTATACAATATTTCAAAGAACATTTATTATTTTAATTTTTACACAGCCTGTGAAGGGGATGTAAAGAGCGGCATTCTGAGATTCAGTTGATTGGTTGATTAAATTGATCGGTTGATTGGTGAATTGGTTGATTAGTTCAGAGGCGTTTGCGTGTATTCATCATTCCTAAATAATTAGCCGTATCTTTGTACCCTCAAATTCAATCGTACAAAACTAAATTCCTTCAACTATGCCTTTTTCAACGTTGGGTTTATCCCCGCAATTATTAAAAAAGATATCCGAACAAAATTACACACAGCCCTATCCCATTCAACTCGAAGCTATTCCTGCCATTCTGAAAAGGAAGGATATTCTTGGAATTGCCCCAACAGGTTCAGGTAAAACGGTGAGCTATGTGTTGCCCATACTAATGAACCGGGTTGGCTATGGCATTACTAAAAACAGGCATGTCAATGTGTTGGTGCTTGTTCCGACACGTGAACTTGCCATTCAGGTGAGTGAAGTCTTTCTGCTTTTCAGTTCGGGATTACCCGAGCGTGTCAAGACACTGGCTGTTTTCGGGGGAGTCTCTATCAATCCTCAAATGATGGCCATGCAAGGAGTCAATATCCTGGTAGCTACACCCGGTAGATTATTAGAATTGGTTGAATCGAAGGCAGTTCATTTGTCGGATATCGATACCCTGGTGCTGGATGAAGCCGACAAGATGTTGAATCTTGGTTTTCAGGAAGAGATGAACCGTATTTTTAAGCTGTTGCCTCGTAAACGTCAGAACTTGCTGTTTTCAGCCACGTTGAATGCTGACATAACCAGCATTCACCAGATCATATTGCGTGACCCTGTGGTCATTAAAACAATGCAGGAAGAAGATTATTTCGACAAGATAGAACAGCTCGGATATTTTGTTTCGGAAGAGCGGAAAGGTCCTTTGTTGCGTCTCCTGATAAAAAGCAAAGATATAAAGCAAGTGCTGGTATTTACTTCTTCGGTTTATAAAGCCGACAATGTGGCCGATAAGCTACGCAAGAATGGAATCAATGCTTCGGCCATTCACAGTAAAAAGAGCCAGGGTGCCCGTAATGAAGCGTTGGGAAAATTTAAATCCGGCGAGTTGCGGGTACTTGTTGCAACCGATTTGATTTCCAGGGGTATTGATATTCAGTTTTTGCCTTACGTGATTAACTACGAATTACCCCGGTCACCGAAAGATTATATTCACCGTATCGGGCGCACCGGAAGGGCTGAATCATCGGGTGAAGCCATATCGTTTGTATCACCCGAAGAACAACATCATTTCAAGATCATTCAAAAGAAAATGGGTAAACCGGTCACTATGATTGATAGCGAACAGCTGGATTTCAAGGGATATTGAAAATTTATTTCTCTTTTATACTGATTAACGTGTGAGTTTGATATAAATTTGTTTCATGTAATTTAAGCTAAAAGAATACGAATGATACAGGAATACATACATCAACCATATCCCATGTTTGAGAACAGGTGGAACCCCATCCTCTTAATCAGTGTGTTTATTGCTTTATTCATGTTTGTTTTTCAACCTTTTGGGCTTTCCGGTTATTCAGGGGAATTAAGGCCTTACATTGAACTGGGATATGGTATCGTCACTTTCAGTGTATTAATAATCGATCAATTCATAATTCCACTCTTTTTAAAACCATGGTTTGTATCGAATGAATGGTCTGTTTTAAAGCAATTCATCTGGCAAATATGGATATTGTTCTCCATCGGTCTGGGTAATTTCCTTTATTCCTCCATGTTTCTTACTTTTCCTAATGGTTTTTATGCATTTCTTGTTTTTCAGTTTTATACCCTGGTAGTAGGAGTTATCCCGATTCTTATTATTACTATCCTGCATCAAAATGCACTGCTTTCATCGAATTTAAAGCTTGCCAATGAAATGAATTCTGACCTGAGTGCTACTGAAGAATCTAACGGAATGAGTGATAAAGTCAGTATAATGGCTGAGAATAACAAAGACAAACTGGAACTGAGCTTGTCCGATTTTCTGTATATTGCTTCAACCGGTAATTATGTTCAGGTCTATTATTTAAAGAATGCCCAGCTTAAGAATGTCGTTTTGCGTAATACGTTGAAAAATATAGAGGAACAATTGATAGATTGTCATTCAATCATTAAATGCCATCGGGCATTCCTGGTGAATAAAGATAAAATATCTTCGGTAAAGGGCAATTCCCAAGGATTACGACTGATTTTAAAAGATACCCATGAAGAAGTTCCGGTATCCAGAAACAATTCAAAGTTGCTGAAAGACTTAATTGATAGTTGATCTGCTTATACTTTTATCCCTGAATGGTGCATTTCATCACTGTAAAATGCATTTCATCACAAAACAGTACCATCTATCCCTGTTATTTTAGAGTGAAAAAGCTTTGTACTAAGTTTGCATCATGTTATTTTAATGATGACAGAATAAGTATAAACTCTAAAAACTTCAGAAAATGAAAAAACAATGGATTTTTGTGATAGCTCTTACCCTGCTGATTGTTGGGGTAGTTTTAAATGCCATTTATGGCGGTCTTTTTAGTTCGGGAACGTACAGTTTTAATTATTTTGCTTCCGGACAGTATGCAATGGGTGTTTTTGCTTCCGGTGAATTTGCAGTAGGAATCTTTTCAGCCGGTATCTTCTCTGTTGGAATCTTTTCAATCGGAATTTTTAATGTGGGATTGTACGCCCTTGGCTTATTTGTTTTTGCCTGGAAGAAAAATATCCCGAACTGTTTAAAAGCTAATTAACAGGAATATACAGTACTAAAAAGCCGGTTTGATCAATTTGATCAAACCGGCTTTTCTATGTATACTTACAAATCCATTCGTTTTTTTCCTACTCCTTCATCCACGAATACTTCCCTGGGTGGTATCAATAAATCGGCCGGGTCGGATAATATCTTTTCAAGCATGCGCATGGACCGGGCATAATAAAATCCATCGCAAATGCGCTCATCGAGTACAAATTTAAGCAGGATACTTTTTTGAGCTTTAATATCACCGTTTTTTTCGACTACATTTTCCTTGGTCTTTTTACCCATGGCCACAAACATGCTGCAGGTACCAAATTCATATAAGTGATGATAAATGGATTCGATACCGATTGAACCCAGGTTGGTCAAAAAGAAACTGGTATGAAAAGGGCTTGCATGGTTGAATATCTTGGGCATTAAGCCAATCTTATCTAAAAAGTTCAGTGAATAGACCAACCCGCGCAATAGAAAGTCGGGAAGGTATCCAAAGAGCTTCGACATGCTATCGGTAGAATTATCCTGGCTGCTTTTTAAAGAATTGACCAATTCGGCATTCGTTTTCCGCACGATATCCTGCAGCGTATCAGCAGGCATGAAATAGGGTTTAATGATTGTTTCTTCTGCCGTGTCCGACATTGAACGCTTGATAGCTATGGAGAAGTTCACATGGTTGCGGGCAAAGATTTTATGCCATATCACAAACCTGTTCAGGTTAGGGCGTTGCGACATAAGCCTGACCAACGAGGCCATAATCACATGCATAATCGAGAGGCCGGGAATTTCCTCTTTATGGATACGGATAAAGTCTTCTATTTCGTCAATGGGTACCTTAATCTCGAAAAGCACCTGGGAATCCACGCGAGACCTGAGAATAAAGGGAGCAACTGCAAACATGGGATCAACTTTTCGTAACCGCCAACCATCATAACGATCACCTATACTCCAGCGAAAATAATTCAGTTTATTATCTTTGTACATTAATTCGTTTTCATTTTATTTTTCGGGTTCAAAGATACGTTTTCTTTTTAAATAATATTTGAATAAAAGCGAATGAATCAATGCGATTTTAACCTTCTTAAGCCCTTTTAAGAGTTTTATCCAGTCCATTTCCGACACTCCTAAATGGATTGTTCCCCGGGTTTCTGCTTAATTTTCAAATGCATAAGTTCATTTTCCTCAATTTGACCGTTGTCTATCATGAAACGTATCACCTGAATCGCTTTCGGTTCTTTGGTATTCAGTTTCCTGACTAGTTTGTTGACAGGGAGTGATTCATCACTCAAAACTTCTAAAATTGACAACCTGATGGTTTCGAAATCATCATTGGTTACCTGCGTTTCTTTCTTTTTCAGGCAGGCATCACAAACTCCGCAGGGTTTCGACTCCTTTTCTCCAAAGTAAGACAACAACATTTGACAGCGACAGATATTTTCTTCCTGTGCATAATCGAGTACATTCTTCACTCGAGACATGTACCGTTCCCGACGGTCATCGTATGCTTCCTTACCCAACACTACTTTCTCTGTAGCTTCGCGTTCGCGTATAAAGGTGAGGTAAGGTGTCTTCTTTCGGGGAATGTATTGGATGATTCGTTCTTTGGAAAGCCCCACCAGTTGTTCGTACACCATATCCCGTGTCCATTGCAGCCTTTTGGCAATAGTCTCTTCATCCACCGCTGCCAGGTCGGTAAATAACCCGGTATAGGATCGTAACAATATATGGATCAGCTTTTCCTGTTCTGCATTTTGCCGAAGTTTGTAGAGGTCTTCCTTTCCAACAGTAAACAACACCCGTGACGAGCTGTCCTGTTCATCGGTAAGTTCGAGGTATCCTGCCTGTTGGAGAATTTTCAGGCAATTGTAGGAAATAAGGATCGGTAACCTGAATTTACGGCAGAAATCTCCGATATCAAATGAGTAAACAGCATCAAGGCCTGACCCCACACCCAATTGAAGGTAGTTGCCTAAAGCTTCATACACTTTTACGACCATTTCCTTTCCGGGGAAAGTATCCGCCACCCGCTTGTTCATCTTGGTGGCATCGCTGTTGTTATAAAGCAATACAGCATACGCTTTTTGCTCATCACGCCCCGCCCGGCCTGCTTCCTGAAAATAGGCTTCCAGTGAATCAGGCAAATCCATATGTACTACGGTGCGTACTTCTGCCTTGTCAATCCCCATACCGAAGGCATTGGTGGACACGATCACCCGTGTCTCTCCCGACATCCAACGTTTTTGTTTGGCATCCTTGGTATCATTCTTCAACCCGGCATGGAAATTCTCAGCCGGTATCCCGTTTTGATTCAGGAAATCGGCTACTTCCTTCGTCTTCTTCCGGTTACGGACGTAGACTACCGAAGTTCCTGGGACATTATTCAGTATCTTGAGCAGGTTTTCATCCTTGTTCTCCACCGTGCGTACTACGTAGGCCAGATTGGAACGGTGAAAGCTTTTCTGGAATACATTCGGTTTCTTGAACAGCAGTTGTTTCTGGATATCTTCCACTACTTCGGGAGTAGCCGTAGCGGTTAGTGCCAGAACCGGAACGTCAGGCAGTAGTTCGCGAATATCGGCAATTCGAAGGTAAGAGGGACGGAAATCATACCCCCATTGCGATATACAGTGCGACTCATCCACTGCAATCATACAAACTACCGTTTGTACGATTTTCTCCATAAAGATAGCTGAGGCGAGCCGCTCGGGTGAAACATACAGGAACTTGTAGGCTCCAAAGACTGCATTGTCAAGTGTCATCATGATGGCATTGTATGACATCCCCGAATAAATGGCCGCAGCTGCTATTCCCCTTTTCTTTAAATTCTCCACCTGGTCCTTCATCAAGGCTATGAGGGGTGTTACCACCACGCAAAGCCCTTCCATCGACATGGCAGGCACCTGAAAGGTAAGCGACTTACCCCCGCCGGTAGGCATGAGTCCCAGGGTATCTTTCCCTGCGGCAATGCTGCGGATGATATCGCCCTGTAACGAACGGAATTGCGTGTAGCCCCAGTATTGCCTGAGAATGTCAAGGTGCTTCTGCATAGGTTTGGTAATGAATGAACGGGAGTGCAACCTTAAGCCGCACGCATAATGAATGAGGGTTCAAAAATACGAATAACTTTTCAAACAAAAGTGGGTACCCCTTTTTTTACCTGAGTACCCACCTACAAAAAAAGAAGAGGAAAACCGGTGTCTTCCTCTTCTGACGTTATAAACTTCCGTTGACTTCTGTCAATATGTCCTGGACATCTTCCATGCATTCTCCGCAGGCTTTCCCGAAATAGAACTCCTGATTGACCTGCTCGGTTGTGGTGTAGCCCTTTTTTACAATCGCGTTTTCAATATCCGATTTGCGGACCTCATTGCAAGCGCATATAATTGGATCTTCTGTCATATTAAAATTCGTATTAAGTTAAACATGTTACCAACCCTGTCTGGGCTGGTAATTGAATAACAACCTGCATTCAAAATGGTTTCTTAATAAGAATGCCTTTAAGAATTTAAAACTATTCAAGTAATTGGACTCATTATTAATCCAAATAATTTCCTTCTAAAGTTGGTCCGAATGTATTCCTATGATTTTTATAATAGATTCTTTCTCTTGTAATGTGTTTATTGTTAAATGTATCTGAATACTCAAAAACAGCCATAATTACAATTGTGACGATACCATTTTTAATATCCTGATATTGTTCTACTGTAAGTGGTGGCATATTAACTAATGGATGAAAATTTGAAATACTATCTGGAAATATAATAGTGACCTCCGAATTTTCAGGAATATTTGGTATATCAAAATTGTTTATATTTTTTACAAAATCAATCTTCCACTCAAAAACCTTTCTGACTTTAATGGCAGGTGAACGACCAAAATTTTTGACAATATATTTTACTACTGGTGTTTGACCTGCACATATATCATTGGCTATTTCTATTACATCTAAACCAAGCCAAGCTCTTTCTGAATTTGCAATCTGAATTGATGCTTGCGCTGTTTTCCTTGTTTCTTTTAAAGTAAAAAAAATAAGGAAACCACCAATAACACAAAAAACGCATTGAATAATTGACGTCCATCTTTGAACATCTGATGCATTATTGATCTTAGTTTTTAATCCCTCAATATTAAATTCACTAGCTTTATCCTCATTGCCTTTCTTTTGAATGTCGACTTTTATTTTGTTAAATTCCCCGTAGCTAGTATTATAATATAAAATAGTCTGTCCTTTAGAAATTGTTATTAA
>CAIYOZ010000220.1 GCA_903927945.1 uncultured Bacteroidales bacterium
ATAGGAAAAATGATGAAAGCAAGGCATTCGGAAGTAATGATAAACAGATCGTCTGTTGATTATGATACCTTGATTTACAAGATTCCCGATCACTATAAAATTGAATATCTTCCGGTTGGGAAAGTATTAAAATCATCTTTTGGAGAATATTCTTTCTCACTGAGCGTCAAAGAAAAACAACTTATATACATACGGAAATTTACGATTCATCAGGGCCGTTTTAAAGAAACTGAATACAGGAACTTCTGTGAATATGTTAATTCTGTATCAAAGGCTGATAATGAAAAAGTGATGTTACGGAAGGTTGTAAATTGAAGTGGTTCGTCATAATAACCGGAGGATTAAACTTATCGGGAGTATAATATCAATTGCCGTCCCATTTATGGGACTGATAAAATGATATAGATTTACATGGCTTTAGCCAAATTTTAAATTCTATTTGGCTTAAGCCAATCTGTTTTTACATTCAGCCCGTCCCATAAATGGGCCGGCAATTGATACAAAAAATACGACATTATATTGTTCACATTACTTAATTACAACAAAATATGAAAAGAATTGTAGCAAGTGCCTATGCGCTTTTATTGACAGTTGGTTTTAATGGTTACGCCCAACAAACAGTGCAAATAACTGTTCCCAAAGTGACTGTGTCAGCAGATGAAACAACACCAACCTCACAGTGGCAGGGGAAAAGGGTGGCTTTTCTGGGAGATTCGATGACTGATAAGCACCGTGTTGGGACTACCTGTATTTACTGGGAATATCTTAGCGAATTGCTGGGGATAGAGCCTTTAGTATATGGCATTAACGGAAATCAGTGGGATGGCATTTACAAGCAGGCCACGAAGTTGCATGAAGAAAAAGGAACAGACGTTGACGCCATACTTATTTTTGCAGGGACGAATGACTACAACAGCGGAATACCGATGGGAGAGTTCTTCAGTGAAACAAGGAAAGAAACCAACTCGAATGGAAATCTTGTGACACGCAAGTACAGGAATCCAATCATGAATGACTCCACGTATTGCGGACGCATCAATAAGGTGATGTCCTACCTGAAGAACCATTACCCACAACAACAGATAATTATTATGACTCCTATTCACCGGGGTTTTGCGAAGTTCGGCGAGAAAAATGTGCAACCTGATGAAAATTATTGCAATAGGCAGGGAATTTATATTGATGCATACGTTAATGCTTTGAAGCAAGCATCTTCTTATTGGGCAGTTCCAATGATCGACCTCTACTCGATTAGTGGTCTGTTTCCACTGGCTGAAGCTCAGTTGCAATACTTTCATGACAAAGAGACGGATCGTCTACATCCCAATGCAGTAGGTGATTATCGTTTGGCTAAAACCATTCAATACCAGTTGTTGGCATTGCCATCGACTTTTGTTTCAAAATAATAATCATAAAAAAATACATGTGAAAAGACTAATCTGGATATCGTTTTTTCTATTTATTGTAATTAACAGTTATTCTCAGCAGGAATATCTACCCGGAACTATTATTCTGAATACGAATGATACTTTACATGGGAAAATAATGAACGAAAAGGATATCTTTTCAGGGATATATTGCATTTTTCAACAGAACGATAGTACTTTCAGGCAATATACACCCACAGAAATAAAATCCTATTATTTATCAAATAACAGATATTTCAGATCGACGAGACTTAAAATAGGAAATGTGGAAAGAATTATTTTCTTACAAGTTTTAGAGGAAGGAGAATTGAATATCTATAGATACAATGATATTAAAAGAAAGTTACATTATTTCATAGAAAATAAGACTCTCGGTATTACTGAATTATGGCCCGCCAAAGAGAGTTTAGAGGTCAACGAAAGTTTGACTTACATGAAGACAATAAGGCCTTTTATCGGAGTTTTAGAATATTATACAGCTGATGAGCCATTTTTTAAAAACAGAATTAAAAAGATGTTGAATTTATTTGGGGCTGAATTAGTTGGAATAGCCAAGGACTACCATGAAATTGTGTGTAAAAAAGGAGATTGTAAGGTTTATTTTTATGAGTATTAATCACGTTGTTACAACTGCTTTTCCATATAGTTCCACTTAGATTAATTTCATAAAATTTATTTATTACTTTTGCAATCGAATATAATCCTATAGACGAACTTAAAACTAAAAAAACGTATGAAAACAAACAAAATCAAGGTCCTGATACTTCTATGTTTGCCATTATCGCTATTTGCTATTCAACCCAATTCAATAAACGCAGAAACCACGAAAAAGAATATTTACATAGAAAAGTCATTGGCTAATAATGTGGCTCAATCGATTGTGAGCGAAGTGGGAGAAACATCACGCTTTCGGGTGGATCGTGGGGTAGCACAGGTAGCCGCTTTATGGAGAAAGGAGGACGGTACATCCGAGGAATTCAAGGCATTTTGTAAAACAGGTTTTGTAGCGGATGAAACAAAACTGGATACACTCTTTGGAAAACTACAGCGGAATCTTGAAATTATCAGCGGTTATTATCACAAAATTGATTTACAACTAAAAGAACCGGTTCAACTGACGGGTGCGGAAATAACGCCGTTAGATGAACTTTTCGGAGGGTACGATATTAGTTCGCATATGGATGAAGACCTTTTTGCGAATAAGATAGCTTTTGTCACAGCACTGAATTTTCCATATTATTCACTAGACGAAAAGACCAAACAAGGCAAACTGTGGACACGCAAACAATGGGCGTATGCCCGGATGGGAGATAGGTTCACAACACGGATTCCTTCGGAGATATTGCAACATCTATCGCAAGTACTCGCCACGGCTGATGCATACATTTCGGGTTATAACATCTGCATGGGTAACCTGCAAAACGCCGGCAATGAGAAACTTTTTCCAAAAGATATGAAGTTGATCAGTCATTGGGGGTTGCGCGACGAACTTAAATCAGATTATTCGGACAAGAAACGTGGAAAAGAGAAACAAGAAATGATTTACTCGGTGATGAAACGGATTATCGACCAATCCATTCCTGCCGATGCGATTAATAATGATAAAGTAAACTGGAATCCCGTAACCAATATTCTATACCAGGATGGAAAACAGGTACCCTCAAAACCTGAAGACAACAAACGTTACGAGATGTTGCTTGGAAATTTCAAGGCAAATAAAGAAATGGATCCCTATACTCCTCAATTACCAACAGCGTTGGTACGAAATTTCGAAGGAAACATGGAGATTCCCCAGCAGGATATAGAAACATTGTTCAAAGGTTTTTTGGTATCACCCGAGGTAAAAAGAGTGGCCACATTGATACAAAAGAAACTGGGTCGTAAACTTCGTCCATATGATATATGGTACAATGGTTTTAAGGCTAAACCTGATATTTCGGAAGCTGAGTTAAACATGATTACTTCCAAAAAATATCCGAATCCCAAAGCCGTTGAAGCTGATTTACCGGAGATATTGAAAAAGCTGGGCTGGTCGGCGGATAGAGCTGCGAAAATAACTTCCCTGGTAAAAGTAGACCCGGCACGAGGATCAGGTCATGCAACAGGTGCAACTATGCGTAATGATTATTCCCATTTGCGTACCCGTATTGCCCCTAATGGAATGGATTACAAGGGTTACAATATTGCGGTTCACGAGTTCGGACACAACACCGAACAAACCATTACCATGAATGACGTGGATTACTGGATGCTTAGCGGAGTGCCCAATACAGCTTTTACAGAAGCAGTAGCTTTCCTATTCCAGAAACGTGACCTTGAATTACTTGGTTTTAAAAACACGAATGCTCATGCGGATAATAACCTGGCTCTGGATGATTTCTGGTCATGCTATGAAATTATGGGTGTAGCATTGCTCGATATTGCCACCTGGGAATGGATGTATGCCCATCCGAATGCCACGGCACCTGAATTGAAAGAGGCTGTGATTTCGAAATCAAAAGAAATCTGGAATACTTATTATGCAGGAGTGATGGGAGGTAAGGATGAACCAATACTAGCGATTTATTCGCATATGATTGATTCACCACTTTATTTGTCGAATTATCCTATCGGATATTTAATCAGTTTTCAGGTAGAAGGACAGATGAAAGGAAAATCAATGGCGGATGAGATGCAGAGAATGTATACCCAGGGACGCATAATACCGCAATTGTGGATGAATAACAGCGTAGGTGGGAACATTTCAACAGAACCTTTGTTGCAGGCAGTCAGAAAGGCATTAGAATAGTCAGTAGTCGGTAGGTCTAAGTAAGTGTTAAGTTGTTGATTTTGAGATTTATTTAGTAGAGTCGGAACGAGGAATAAGAAGTAATACCTTTTTGATAATAGTCGTGTTCACACTTTTAGGAATGGGAGGGATCTTGTTTGGCAAAAGTATGAATACGACTTTTGTCAAAAAAAATAGCATCGTGAATCAACTTATTGTGCTAGACTATTGTTCTTTATAATGCGTATAACAAACCATTAAACTAAAGAAAATGAAAGCAATCAAATTTTATGCAATTATTGCAGCACTGGTATTTTTGATGTCATCTTGTGTGGAGAATTCAGGAAAATACAAGGTACTTGCCGCTCAACGTGATTCGCTGGAACATGTAAAGCAGGCCTTGGATTCTAATTACAATCAAACACTTGTGATTCTGAATGATATTGAAGGCGGATTCGCTAAGATAAATCAGAATGAAAGTCAAATGAAGGCTAACCTTAAAGGAGTAGAAGGCTCAAAAACCAACAAAAGAGAACAGATTGCAGCCCAAATGACTGCGATAAAGGAAAGCATGGATCAAAACAAGGCTAAAATTGCGGAGCTTCGGAAGTTGGCATCAAAAAGAGGAAAAATGAACAGCAAATTAACAGAAACGATCAATCGCCTTCAGAGCGAACTTGATGAAAAAAGTGTTCAAATACAATCCTTGCAGACTGAACTCGATCAGAAAAATATCAAGATCACTGAGCTGAATACTACCGTGGATACTCAGAGCAAGAATATCGCGGAACAACAAAATGTCATGGAACAGCAGAAATCAACCATAAAGGGGCAGGATACTGACCTCAACACGGTATGGTATTGCGTGGCTACGTCTAAAAAACTCAAAGAAGCAAATATAATTTCAAATACCGGACTCTTTAAGAGTAAAAAAGTCCTGGATACTGATTTCGACAAAACAGCCTTTACTCAGATTGACTTAAGAAATGTTTCGTCTATACCAACTAATAGCAAAAAGGTAAAGATTCTTTCGTTCCATCCTCAAAACAGTTATACTCTGGTCATGGGTGACAACAAAAATATCATTATCCAAATAACCAATCCTTCAAAATTCTGGAGTGTATCAAAATACCTGGTTGTTCAGATATAAGCATTTTTGAAAGATTTTTTTTGGGGTTGTAACTTTATCCTATTCGAAATGACCATTAAGTTGTTCTTTTAGTTCCATTGGATTAGTTATACGCCTCCTGAAATGATAAAACAGTTTGCCTGGAAGGTGGAGTCTTGAGATTCCGCCTTTTTGGTATGTGGAATATAAATAGAGGCCTCATGGGAAAGAAAAACCCCTATCTACTTGATTTTCCTTTGAACAATACATCTACCATTCTGTTTAAAAGGTATAAATGGAACTTGCAACCAGATTCAAGTATCGAATAGGGCACTGGATTTCCATTCAACCTTAAATAACAACTAGTCTTTATGAAATTAAATCATTTTAAATTTTATATTTTACTTTGCTTTTTTTTAATCAATTTAGGTTCCATAAATGCTCAACAGGATTCATTAAGAAGATTTTTAAAATTGTCTAAGAAGAATACAATCCACGGATCGGTAGGCACTGCACTGTTAGGCTACACAGCCAATATTTTTTATGACCGTATGTTGTCCGAAAGTCAAGATCGCAGGTTTAGTACGTTTGCCCGGGTTGGATACCAGAGCAACCTCATTATTTTTACACCGGCAGGAAGGGCTTTTATTCTTGAAGGTGGAATGCTCACGGGCAGTAATTTTGGTCATTTCGAAGGTGCCCTTGGTGTCACATACATACAAGTTGGGAATGATGTTTTACGACCTGCTTTTTCAGTGGGTTACAGGGGTCAGAAGCCAACTGGGAATTTTATGTTCAGAACGGGATTAGGATTCCCAGAATTGCTGTATTTTGGGATAGGCTTAGCTTTTTAACGAAAGAGACTTTTTCGACAATTTATTAAATATCTGTCACCGCTATGCGGTTTAATAGGATAAATTTAACTAACCCTACCAAATTATCACTGCTATGCGGCTTAATTAACTGCGTAACACCGTCAGCTTGGTAGAATAATTGCAAAAAGAAGGCGCGTAGCTTTGAAATAATGCGTTAAAATTAAATATCACGTTATAGTGTTCAGTTACAGGAATGAATTGGATACGAGTGATTAAGAAAAATAGAATATATGGAAAAGTTTATTACAGTAAATCGTATTTTTGATTCACTTCCTGAAGATGTTTGGAAATTGTGGTCAGAATCTGAAAATGTGAAGCAATGGTGGGGTCCAGACAGTTTCACATGCCCTTTAGCAACAATGGATTTTCGGGAAGGTGGCATTTCTTTAGTTGCCATGAAATATCCGGAAGAAATGGGAGATCAGATATCCTATTGTATTTGGGCCTATACAAGTATTCTACCGTTTAAATGTATTGAGTATATACAGAATTTATCCGACAAAAATGGTGTAAAACAAAACCCGGTTTCAGTAAGTATGCCCTCTGATTTTCCGGAAGATGTAAGAACAGTTGTAGAATTTATTGCCTTTGAAAATGGAAAGACAGAAGTCATTATCACTGAATATGCAGACTTCGGTCAAATGACCCATTTTGCAAAATTAGGGTTGGAGCAATGCATTGACAAAGCAAAATTGATATTGACAAAATAAATAAATCATCTGTTCTCCTGGAATTACAAAAAAACTGGCAATGACTGAATAGAGATGACTAGTGAAGGACATTGGCTTTTGAAAAATCGAACTTTTCAAATGGAGTTAACTTCAAAGTTAACCAGATAATCAATCAACTCATGGAGAAACATTATGTTCATAAAAGCGGTTGGCTTAGAGCAGCTATTCTGGGGGTTAACGACGGTATTCTTTCGACCACCAGTATTGCAATTGGTGTAGCTGCGGCGAGTAATACCCGGAGTCCGATTGTGCTGGCAGCTTTAGCGGGTTTAGTAGCCGGTGCCATGTCAATGTCAGCCGGTGAATATGTTTCAGTAAGTTCACAATCTGATATTGAAGCAGCCGATCTGGCCAGAGAAAGAGAAGAACTTGAAACAATGCCGGAAGCTGAGTTGAAAGAACTGGCTAAACTATACCAAAAAAGAGGATTGGGCAAAGACCTGGCCATGCAGGTAGCTATACAATTTACAAAAAATGATGTGTTGAAAGCTCATGCCCGGGACGAATTAGGTATTAACAAAAACACCCGGCCAAAGCCTCTACAGGCATCATTAGCATCAGGTGTATCATTTATACTGGGCGGATTGTTGCCATTGTTTGTTTCTTTATTTGCCTCGCTCAATCATATGGTCGTGTTTCAATATACTTTTTCTATTGTTTTTCTAGCATTTTCAGGAGGAATTGCAGCTAAGACAGGTGGCTCAAGTATCATAAAAGGAGTATTTAGGATTTGCTTTTGGGGTACTATTGCTATGGCAGTCACAGCATTTGTGGGTTATTTTTTTTGTACAAAATCAGTAGGATAAGATAATTCTATGTACAGTCCTAAAATTTTATATCTTTGCTCTGAAGAATAAGAAAAACAGATTAACCAATTATCTAATGAATACAACCACACTTAGCACAAAAGAAAAATCGGTACATATCAACATTGATTCAAATTATTATGGAGCCATTGCCGAGATTGGAGGTGGCCAGGAAACTGTGAGGCATTTATTTCAGGCTGGAGGAGCTTCCAACACGGTGGCAAAATCCATTTCGGCCTATGATAAATTGTTTTCCGATCATTTTTATAATCATGGAAATCCATCGAGGTATGTAGCTGAAGAACGGTTGCGAAAAATGATTGATTATGAATACGGTGAACTGATTGAAATCCTGGATAAAAAGAATACCCGTAAATTCTTTGCGTTTGCAAACACTGTTGAAACTCTGAATTTCAACAAAACCAATCGTGGGAACGGATGGCTGGGAATAGCCGTGGAAGGTACCGATCGTTACCATCCGAATAAGATGTTTATTCATGTGAAATTGCACGAGAACGATACCTTATTGCAACAAAACAGCTTAGGCGCATTAGGCATAAATTTAATTTGCGGTGGACTTTTTCAATGGGAAGATCCCCGTGATATATTGTTATCATTACTTGATAACCTGGATGCCACACGTGTGGAGGTGGATTATATTTATGTAGAGGGACTAGACCTTGAATGGGTTGATAACCGTTTGCTTAACCTAATGTTGGTAAGCAACGATATGACTCCTGCAATTATGTTTGACAAAACCGGGAAAGTGCAGCAACCCGGTGAATTGTTACATAAAAAAAATGTGATTGTATTGAGAGGTTATTTCAGACCTATCAATAAATTGGGAATAGAATTTATTGAAGATAGCCTGACAAATTTTAAAAGGGATGAAGATTACAGACCCGATAATACCATAGCATTTTGTGAGATTTCATTGAAATACCTAATACAAAATGAAAAAGTGAATGAAAAAGATTTTTTGAATCGGGTAGACCTGCTCAATATGATGGGACAAAGTGTGATGATATCCAAATTTTACAGGTATTTTCAGTTGGTCAAATACTTTGCACAGTTCAAGCTGATTAAGCTTCGCCTGGTAGTTGGATTACCCACTTTCGATAAGATCATGGATCCTTCGAATTACACTGATCTGCGAGGAGGTTTACTCGAAGCTATGGGGGCATTGTTTCAGGAAAATGTAAAGGTATACTTGTACCCCTACATTGATATGAATTCCGGTGAAGTGATTTATCCCGAAGATTCTTATTTTTCAGAGAGCAGCCGGATGCTTTGGCAATATCTGAATGTCACAAAAAAAATACTTGTTTTGAAAAGCATCCAGCCTAAAGACCTCGAGATTACTTCAGAATATATATTGAAACTGATAGAAAACGGGGATGAAAGTTTGATTAATTATGTGCCTGAAAAAGTTTATCAACACATTAAATTGAATAAATTGTTTGGTTATAACCGGAATAATCTTGATTTGCCTGAGTTGTGAAAAAAATTAGCATAAGGGAAAATTTTGAAATTGATCTTTCAACCATTTATTTGTAATCATTAGTTGACCTTAAACCTGATAAACGGGGAGTGTATTTGTTGCACTTGGCGATTAGTTCGTATCCCATCATTTTTAGATAAAGCCAAAGGGGTTAACTGAAATGTAGAGTTTAATTGAAATAAAGACTATAATTGAAAATATAGCGTAAAAAAGTCTGGCAATTGGTTAATTAAAAGCAAAAAATGTCCACAGATATTATTGCACCCCAATTGGCAGGAACAGTAATTTGGATTGATTAATTAAATAATACATATTTTAAAAAGAAAAAACTATCTTTTTATCATTTTTTTTCCTAATTTTGTGGATTATGAATCGATTTAGAATACTGTATAAGTTTATCCTCCATTTTTTGACTGCACGAAACACACATGGATTTGGGGTACATTCACCATCAGTATATCATTTCACCAAATTTGTTCTTGACAACCGAGGAACTTATTATGTATTTTCGGGTATAGAAAAGATTCGAAAGGCATTAAAAAAAGATAAAAGGGTAGTGGACTTTGTGGATTTTGGAACCGGTGGGAATCGACGGAGGAAAATTGCCGGAATTGCTTCAACCTCTCTAAAATCGGCAAAATACGGGCAATTGCTCTACAGGCTTACGAAGGAATTGAAGGCACGAAATGTGTTGGAGCTAGGCACCTCATTGGGAATTACCACAGCATACCTGGCTTCTGTATCTACAGGTATCCGGTGTGTCAGTATGGAAGGAAGCCCTGAAATTGCACGTATAGCGAATGATAATTTTGGGGAACTGAATATTAAAAATATCAAAATTGAAGTTGGTGATATTAACTTAAACCTATCGAAGGTGTTGGATGAATTTGAAACAATTGATTTGATTTTTATGGATGCCAATCACACGCAGGAAGCAGTATTGGAGTATTTCGAAAAGATTGTGGCGAAGGTTCATCAAAAATCGGTCGTTGTGGTGGATGATATTTATTGGTCATCGGATATGGAAAAAGCCTGGATTCAACTAAAAGAACATCCCCGGGTAACATCGACTATCGATTTATTTCAGATGGGAATTGTGTTTTTTAACACCGATTTACACAAGAAACACTATAAAATGCGTTATTGAAATATAACGTTTCGAGAGCATTTTCGGATGATTATTGTCTGTTTATTATTTGGTCAGCATGAAATTATATACTAAAACAGGAGATAAAGGTCAAACAGGGCTCATTGGTGGAACCAGGGTGCCTAAGAATGACAGTAGGATTGAGGCCTATGGGACGGTGGACGAATTGAATTCTTTTATCGGGTTGCTAACCACGTATGAAATAGGAGAGGATACTCAACGTTTTTTACGATCGATTCAATATAATTTGTTTGCAGTAGGTTCGCATCTGGCTACAGATACTTCGAAAGTGTCAGTTTCAGAGGTGTCAATCCTAAAAGATGAAAGTATTGCACTTATTGAACAAGAAATTGATAGGATAGATGCTATGTTGCCCACACTCAACTCGTTTGTTCTACCCGGTGGCTCGCAAACCGGGGCATTGAGCCATGTTTGCAGGACTATTACCCGAAGAGTGGAACGCCGGCTTTTTGACCTAAATGAGTTGTATACAGTTGACAGTCAAATTATTATATATATCAACAGGTTGTCAGATTATTTTTTTGCACTTTCACGGTATTTTACCCTGCAAAATGGGGGTGAAGAAATTTACTGGAAAACGCATGATTAATAAAAAAAAACCCTATTTTTGCACAAAAATAGGAATAAAATATTCTAAACTAATTTACTTTAAAAAACGAGCTGATTATGTATTGGACATTGGAATTAGCTTCTAAGATTGAGGATGCGCCCTGGCCAGCCACAAAGGATGAATTGATCGATTACGCGATGCGTTCCGGATCACCCCTAGAAGTTATCGAAAATTTGCAAGAAATTGAGGATGAAGGTGAAATCTACGAATGTATAGAAGATATTTGGCCGGACTATCCTAGTAAGGAAGACTTCTTTTTCAACGAAGAGGAGTATTAACGTGCAATTATTTAGCGCTTCTGTGGGTGAAGAGGTGCGAAATTTGGTCAAAAATAGTTCAAATCTAACAAAAATGTTAAAGGAAACAATTTTTTGATAGATTTGCAGTTTGATACTTGAACGATCACTGAAAATGAACTCGCCCGGTAGCGAGATAAATATTAGCAGGAATTTCTATGAAGAAAGTAGTATTAAGTGTATTGTTATTACTCGTAAGCATAGGTTCTGCATTTTCACAATTTGACGTTCAATGGAGTCAGTATATGTTTCATATATCTTCTTTTAATCCTGCAGCGGTAGGTGAAGGGGATATGATTCACATTACAGCACAAGCACGTGATCAATGGGTGGGATTTCCGAATGCAGGAAAAACCTGGTTAATAAGTGCTAATTCACCTTTAAAGATTGGAAACAGTAACAATGGTATTGGTTTAATTGTCTTGCATGACCAGGTGGGTCAATTTATAAATCAATCGGCACATTTACAGTATGCCTATAAGCTAAAACTCGGAGCCGGGATGTTGAGTTTGGGAGCCGATCTTGGTTTTGTGAATATTGGATTTAATAAAGGTGACAGTATCCAGGATCCAAGTCACATAATACCTCTTGGAGATTATCATGATATTGCGGACGATCCGTTGATTCCTAAAAGTAGCGTGAGTGGTTTTGGTTTTGATATGAATGTAGGGGCTTTTTATTCAACACCCACGTATTATGCAGGATTGTCATATTCGCATATAAATAGTCCGACTCTCACCTGGGGGGATCAACAGAAATTCAAGGAATACGGGACAGTTTATCTCACCGGGGGATATAACCTGGTGATGGCTGATACCAGGTATATATTCAAGCCAAGTACACTGGTAAAGACTGATTTCAGTTCTTTGCAATGGGATTTGACAGCCAGAATGGAGTATAATAATAAATACTGGGGTGGACTTTCATACCGGATTCAGGATGCAGTGGTGTTTCTAGCCGGAATTAATTTAACAGGAGGGTTATCGGTAGGAGTTTCTTATGACCTGCCTACCTCACAGATCATTACGGTAAGCCCGGGTTCATTTGAATTATTGGCAATGTATGATTTACAATATATATTTGGGACCAGAACAAGCAAATATAAGAGCATTCGAATATTATGACAAATTTAGTATTACTTTTATATTCAATTAAACAAGCACACAGTTTTTATTTCAATAAATAAATTGCACGAGAATGAAAAAGAATCTGATAATTATCTCACTGACTATCCTATTTGTTGCTTGCAACAAGCCAGCAGGTGAGTTGACAGGTCTGGGAACCAAAGACAAATTTTTTGAACCGCAACCCTATGGTATGGTGTTCATTAAACGAGGATCTTTTATGATGGGTGCCAATGATCAATCGGCAATTGGCGCAATCAACGATAAATCCATCAATGTAACAGTGGACGCTTTTTGGATGGATGAGACTGAAATCACAAATGACAAATACAAACAGTTTGTAGGTTGGGTACGAGATTCAATTGCCTTACGTCAATTAGTGATTGCAGGAAAGGATGAATATAGGATGAAATTTAAGAATCAGACTGATGATGCGACCCCTGAAGTCGCCAGGTTGAACTGGAAGATGCGGATTCCATGGAATTCAAAAGATGAGGAAATTAAAACTGTTCTAGAAGGACTTTATTATAAAGACAACAATGCTCTAGGGTTCAAAAAACAAATTGACCCTGCAAAACTTCAGTATAAATACGAGTGGTTAAATTATGACCAGGCTGCTTTACCGAGGAATAAATATAATGTAAATACAGGCGCCTATCCAAAAAATGCCACTGCCAGGATTGACACTTCCTATGTTGAAAATGGAGTGATCATCAATAAAACGGTTGAAAAGAAATTAACCACCCGAAGAGATTTAATTTCCACCCGAATTGTAAATGTATATCCCGACACTATAATGTGGTTACGTGATTACCAATATTCATATAATGATCCAAAAATGCGCATGTATTTTTCGGCTCCGGGTTATAGCAGTTATCCGGTAGTAGGTGTGACCTGGGAACAATGCCAGGCATTTTGCCAATGGAGGACTCAATTATTCAACGGTGCCAACTCAAAAGGGGGCCAGGATTACCGGTTACCTACAGAGGCCGAATGGGAATATGCAGCCCGTGGAGGAAGGAAAATGGCGCTGTATCCTTGGGGAGGCAATTACGTACGGGATAAAAAAGGGTGTTATCTGGCAAATTTTAAACCTATGCGTGGAAGTTATACTGATGATATGGGAGCCACTACCATGAGGGTGGGATCATATCCTCCGAATGATTTTGGATTGTTTGATATGGCAGGTAATGTAGCTGAATGGACTTCTTCGGCCTATGATGTTTCGAGTAGCCTGTTAGTCTCAGATATGAATCCGAGCTTTCAATATAATGCGAAAAATGATGATCCTGACGTGTTGAAAAGAAAAGTAATCAAAGGAGGATCGTGGAAAGACATTGCCTATTACCTGCAATGTGGAGCTAAAACTTACGAATACCAAAATGAAAGTAGACCTTATATAGGTTTCCGTTGCGTACGATCCTACAATGGGGAATAAGTTGGTTTCCGGAATTTAAAAAAATAAAAATAAGAAAATGGCTGAGAATAAATCAAAATTTGATATCTGGTGGAATTCGCCGGAAGTGAAACAAAAATTAGGAGCTGCTTACAGTTTAGGAGCTTCGGTAGTTATTATTGGTGCGATGTTTAAGATATTACACCTTCAAGGGGCATCATATATGTTAGGAATCGGTATGTCGGTTGAAGCCTTTTTATTCGCATTAGGGGTTTTCGATCAACCCCATAAGGAGTATGACTGGGAAAACGTATATGATTTTGAAGGTACCGGCGAGAAGGCCAAACCTGTGAAGGAATCAGCTCAAAATACCGGTATAGTATCTAATTCCCGTTCTGTAGGACTTAATTATACAGAGACAATAAACGATGATGATGTGAAGAAATTATCGGAAGGAATTAAAAACCTGGCAACGACCGCTCAACAGTTCAGTACCTTATCGAGTGTAGTGGGAGCAACTGATCAGTTTGTTAGAACAATGGATGGAGCATCACAGGTTACAGGGAAATTCATTCAAAACCAAGAGACATTAAATGCAGCTACAGGATTGTTAGCTACTTCTTATCAAGGCATTACGGATGGTATGGATGTTGTGGATAAAAACACAAAACTGTATGCTGGGAAAGTGGATACCATAAACAAGAATCTGTCGTCAATAAATTCTATTTATGAAATACAATTGAGGAATATTCAGGCACAAACTGAAGGTCTAACCCAACAAACCGAACGATTAAGGTCGGTGAATGAAGAGTTAGGAAATATTGTGGGTGATGTTCAGAAAATGAAATCGGCAACTTCATCTGCAGCAACCGAAGCAGAAAGTTATAAAGCTGGTACCGCCAAATTATCGAAACAAATCGCAGAGTTGAATCTGGTGTATGGTAACATGCTAAATGCGTTAAGCTAATCATAGGAATTTTTACAGTTTATAAATTAAAAGGAAATTCCAATGAGTGGAGCAAAAAATTGTCCCGAAACGCCCAGACAAAGAATGATAGGTATGATGTATTTAGTGTTGACAGCGATGTTAGCACTGAATGTGTCGAGTGAAATTCTGAATGGGTTTACCATGGTGGATAATAGTTTACATAAAACAATTGAATCGGCTGAGTTACGAAATAAATCGTTATACGCTGATTTTAAAGATTTATTTGATAAAAATCCCAAAAAAGTACTTGCTTGGTTAACAAAGGCTCAAGCTGTCAAGAAAAATTCGGATAACCTTTATAAATTCATTGAGGATTTTAAGGTGAAAATTGTCCGGATGGCCGATAAAAAAGAAGCAAACGACAGTGCATATGTCAAACAAATCATGGCCAAGGATAATATGGACAAGGCTGCACAATATGGTTTGAAAGAGGGTCATGGTAGAGAATTGGAAAAACAGATTGCTGAATACCGTAATTTTTTGATGGGATTGTCTGCTGCCAATCCTTCAAAACAAAAGATGTACGAATCTATATTTTCAACCGGGAAAACAAAAGATGGCAAGACCTGGGACGAAGCGTTGTTCGAAGGGATGCCTCTATCTGCAGTTGTGACAATACTTACGAAATATCAGAGTGATATCCGTTCTTCGGAAGCAGAAATTATCCAGTTTTTAAAAAGTCAAACAGATGCAGAAGACTTTAGGGTAAATAAAATAACTGCAGTCGTTGTTCCAAATACTCCATATGTGGTAAGGGGCGAAAAATACAGTGCTCAAATTGTTTTATCGGCCGAAGATTCAACTATGGCTCCTGATTATTATGTAAATGGTCAAAAAGTGAATAAAGGGAAGTATGAATTAGTTCCAAATAAATTGGGTTTAACTACTTTTACAGGTGAAATTAGATTAAAAAAGAATGATGGTAATATATTGACACGCAAGTTCACTAGTAATTATATAGTTGGTGAACCGACTGCCACACTTTCAAACGAGGATTTAAATGTTGTTTACCGTGGTATTGACAATAGGTTTAGCGTTTCAGTGCCCGGTGTTGCTGCTGAGAATGTTTCAGTTCGTGTCATTGGTGGAACAGCGCGTAAAGATGGTGGAAGATTTTTGATACAACCTACTAGAGATGAAGATATTAATATCGAAGTTTGGGCTAAAGTTGAAGGTAAAGAAAAGAAAATGGGAGGAGGAGCTTACCGGGTAAAATACCTTCCTGATCCAAAAGCCTTTTTACAACCGGGTGAGGCAGGGTCAAAACCGTTAAGAGGTGGATTCTCTAC
>CAIYOZ010000221.1 GCA_903927945.1 uncultured Bacteroidales bacterium
ATTGAAGAAGCAGCCGAAGTCGTTGCACTTAGAAAAGAAAAAGACAATCTGCATATTACCATGGCATGTACGTTTGCCGATGAACTCAGTATTGACCAGAGCGTGGCGCATAACGGGGTTTGCCTTACCGTAGTTTCAAAGACGAAGGACACCTATACCGTGACAGCTATTAGTGAAACGTTGAAATGTAGTAATCTGGGTCAGTTGCAGCCAGGAAGCAAGGTAAACCTTGAACGCAGCATGATCATGAATGGCAGGTTGGATGGCCACATTGTACAGGGGCATGTGGATCAGACTGCCGTTTGTACGGAAGTAAAGGAAGCAGGTGGCAGTTGGTATTTCACGTTTGAGTATCCGTTTGATAAAGTGATGGCTAAACGGGGATACATGACCGTTGATAAAGGATCGGTCACGGTGAATGGTGTAAGTTTAACAGTTTGCAATCCTACCGATTCGGGCTTTCAGGTTGCCATCATTCCATATACTTACGAATATACTAATTTTCACCAGATTACTGCCGGAACTGTCGTGAATATCGAATTCGACATTATCGGAAAATATGTCAGCAGAATGATGTCATTTTAACTTGCTTAATTCTTTTTCTCTCATAGTTTAAACTATAATCCTCCGATGTTGTTAGTTATTCGATGATACAGTCTATTAATTATGCAAGCATTGAGAAAGCAAATAAAAGAATCTTTTTTTAACCCCATACTTCATTTGTTGCCCCTACTATTATTTTTGGTAGTGGACGATTTTTTTGGTATGGGTATGGCCTGGAAAGTAACATTCCCAATTGCACTTGTCCTGCTCATATACGTCTATTTTGTCTATAATAGAATTTTCACATGGCATTTGATTTTTACCATATTGTTTGTCGCAATAAGTGTCATTGCGGGTCTTGAAAAGTTGCTCCCTTTTAGAATAGTGAATAATGCACTTGTCTATGAAGTTGTATTACTTACTTTCTTAATGGTTTTTATAATCTTCAGAAAAAGAATTCAAAAGATAATTACAGGGATTATTTCAAGCCTGATACCCATGTCGAACAACTTTGATGAGTTGTACAAAGTCATCTGGGTATTATCCATAGTCCTTGCCAGCTACGTGGCATCTTTTGCTCTGGTACATGCGTTGGTGAAAAAAGATGTACTTTATCTTCAATTCCTGCAAAACCTTACCGTGGGTGTTTTAATCGTCTTTTCGGTGTACGAGATTCTACGTGTTCAGATTATTCGCACCAAACTCATCAAGGAAGAATGGTGGCCTATTGTCAGTAACCAGGGTAAAATAATCGGGAGTGTACAACATTTCACCAGTTTGAATGATGCCAAAAAATACATGCATCCGGTAGTACGTGTTATTTTGATTGATAAGAGCATGGTGCTGATGAGAAAAAGGCCGCATGATGATACTGAATTCCCGGGTCTGTGGGACACTTCGTTCTCCAATCATGTCAGGATGGGTGAATCCATCGAAACGTGTGTGGACCGTTCGGCTGAAGAAAACTATGCTCTGAATAATTTCAAGTATATGTATCTGACAAACTATACGGTGGAAAACAAAAACGAAAAGCAATACGCTTTTCTATTTGTGAGTTGTCTCCAGACAAGTTATAACCTGAATCAGAACATGCCTTCACATACCAAATGGTGGACTCAACGTCAGATTGAAGATAACCTCAATGATGGTATTTTTTCAGAGAACTTCAAGATGGAATTTGATTTACTGCTGCGTAGCGGATTGTTGGAAACCGGAAAATGCGAATGTAACTGCCGGTTGAGGGATGTCATTTATCAGCAATCGAATGCCATTAAGAAAGCTGATCTGAATTAAGCCAACTCTTTCGGTTGAATACAATAAAATAGCAACTCTGGTTCTGTAACAGGAAACTAGGGTTGCTTCTTTTTTATACCCATAAAAACAAATTCAACAATGCTGTTTTTATTCTTTTCAAACTCCGAACTGATATTCTGACGGATATAAGGTACTTCCAGGCCTTTGATTGCATAGAAGATGATGATGGCCGAAAGCTCAATATCCATACGTTTAAAGATGTTTTTTTCGATACCTTCCGCCAAAATTGATCGTATCAGGATTATTTCCTGCACGTCAATTTTCCTCCTTTTGCGTTCTACTTCAAAAATATCCCTGAAAAAATCAGCCCGCAATGACCCGTTTCTATTCACGGCATATCTCACCGCATCCAAATGAGCCAGGATATGGTTCTTAAGCTTGTCATCAGGCTCCGTTTTTTGCATCGACACCACTTTCAGCCTTTCCAGTATCTGATCGAGTTCCTTATCTATGACCGCCTTGTATATTTCTTCCTTGTTTGTAAAATAGGTATACAAGGTTCGGCGCCCTTTCTTGGATGCTTCAGCAATGTCGTTCATGGTAACATCTTTTTTGCCTCGGGCAGCAAAGAGTTGCCTGGCAACTTCAATGAGCATTTTTTTCGTGTTTGACATGTTATCGGTAAATTAAGCTCTCATTTATCTTTCTTTTGCAAAGATAATGTTTTGTTTAGAATATTAAAAACAGGATTTCCCCGTTTTGCTTGATATGCCTTGAAAATCAGGTCGTACAAATTTGTAAATAATCACAACATAGATTAGGATGTTAGAAATAGGCCTGATGAGTTGCCTAAAATGTTAATTCTGAATGGAAATAACGCTTTCCGTGCTCTTTTTCATCTTGAACTTCAGGATGAGCCTCACGCTCCATACCACCAGCATGGCTAACAGTATGCGGGGAGCAATGATCCACCCTGCCGGCACTCCTATGGCCACAAACAACAAGGTATCCTCCAGCAACGAATGATTTATGGCAATGTGATAATTCAGCAGGTTGGCATGCAAGGGTGTGATTGATTTGTTTTCGATTTCCTCAAACATGACTGCTGAACCATACCCCAGCCCCAATGTCTGGGCGACGAACCAAAGAAATGAACTGTCGTTGGATAAACCCATGATGCGCATCAACGGGGCGAATAACCTTGATATTTTATCTAGCAGGCTGAATTCTTTCAAAATACTTTGCAATATCATTAACCCCGATATGATGAGTGATATCTTTAATGATAACTTTCCGGCTGAAATGATCCAGTTCAACAGCATTTCCTGTACATTCACGAACACAATGCTCTTTTGAATGATATGACTTGAACCGATATGGGCGGGCAGGACCAGGTTAAGAATGAATGCTCCTGCAATCGAAGTGCATAACCGAAGTGAGAACATGGTAATTGCCGATGAGCCTGATTTTTTCTGTACAGCTGTTTCTACAAAGAGATTGTGTGAGATCAGGCACATCAGCGCCAGAATGGTAATCTGCCTCATATCCATCGGAAGGGTGGAAATAATGGCTATTGGACCGTAGAGCGGAACAAATATGCTGGTGATGAATACCACTGCCGATGCGCCCGGCAATCCTATCAGAGCGAATGCGGGGGATAAATAACCTGCCATCAGGGCGATTACACCCCAATATTGCAGAGAACTGACAATAAGACTAATGGGTAATATGATTTTCAGGAGCCACCAAATGGTTTTTCCTGCCTTGGGAAGGGCAGTCCGTGAGCTGGCATAAAGGCGTTTAGATGTTGTGTTCATTTCATAATGTATATAAAACAAGAAAGGTTGTCTCACGACAACCCAATCTTTTAGTTAACCTTAAATCTAATACCATGAAAAACACAGTGCAAAAGTAACGCTAAAATTTATGTTGTACAACATATAAGCTAACTATTTTTGCCGTATTAGGATTATTTAACTAACTATCGGTTGGGTGAGAGAATAATCTCCTATTTTCGACCTGAAAACGAGTGTTTGCGAATCATTTTACCCGAATCCAGGTTTGTGATCTTCCAATCCAACCTCCTTTGTCGAGTGAGCCGCGCACGATTAATTTGGTGCCTTCTTTGTCAAGGCTCAGGTTGCACTTGTATATCTTGCCGGTCTTCGGATCCAGGATTGTGCCACCGGTCAGTTTGTTTTCTTTTTCGGTTAGATCATTGATAATCATCATGCCCAATATGGGTTGGTTTTTATTGGCTCCTTCACATTCCAGGCAAAGTTTCTCGGGCGTTTTGAATAATTTCTCAATTTTGCCGTAATATTTACCATTCGTAGCCTTGAAAATGTTGACTATCGACTTGGCACTCCCATCCATATCGTCGATGGTTTTCCATTTCCCGGCTATTTTATAGGCCTGGGCCATTCCACTTACACCGAATGCGAATAGCAGTGCGGCCATGAAAAGTATTTTTGGCATATCTTTCCAGTTTTAAATTTAAACAAAGATATTAATTATTTGCACAATAACAAGGTTAGTGTGCAAATAATGCTACTCTAACAAGCTCTTCACGATTCGAATCGATCAAACCGGATAACCTGTTTTATCCTTTCCATATGAAATTAAAATCCTGATTGTTTCATAGATGGTTTGTAACTAAATGTGAACCAATAATATGTCTGCTCCGAAAAATCAAAAAACTTCTTAATCCTCGTCTTCTGATTGTTTTTTATACTCTTCATCCTCTATGTATGTTCGCCTCATGAACTATTCATTAACTTAATTCATAATGAAGTATTAGTGTTATTTCGTAGATGTGTCACAGAGATGTTACAGTCCTACATAATATTGTGACATTACTGTGATACTACTGTGACATCACTGTGACATCACTGTGACATCTCACTTAATGGTAAGACAATGCCTAGGCTATGAAGAGGAGATGGGGTGGAGGGTAAATGACTAAAAAGAGTTTTTTTAGGCACGGAATGCTCCAATTTATTATTTATGCCTCAAATGTTATAAATTCCATCTGATTTTGATTACATTTGTGTCCCAATTTAAAAACTATGCGAACCAGTATTCTGACCGATAAAAAAGAGATCGAGGAGATCATCAAACAGTGTGATGTGTGTTTTGTGGGGATTACCGAAGCCGATGGTTCACCCTATGTGATTCCCATGAATTTTGGGTATGCCGATGGTGAAATCATACTGCATTCGGCACCCGAAGGGAAAAACATAAGTTTGCTGGCCCTTAGCAACCGGGTATGTGTTACGTTTTGTTCCGACCGCAAGCTGGTGTATCAGCATCCCGATGTGGCTTGCAGTTACAGCATGCTGTCCAGGAGCGCCCTTTGCAAAGGGAGCGTAACCTTTATCGAGGATTTGGCGGAAAAGGAAACAGCCATGAATGTAACCATGAAAAACTACACCGACAGGCCTTTCAAATATTCCAAACCGGCATTGATGAACGTAAAAGTATGGCGGGTGACCATTGATGAAATGACGGGCAAGGCATTCGGTCAAAACTTCAAATAAATTCTATTGCCAATCTTATTTTTTGGTAGAGTTGAATCTGTGATCTTTTCAGCATATATGAATCTTTCGTTTTTATAACTGCGTACTGACTTTTATTCAGTAATCGACTTTGGCATAGCTATTGTTTTGAATACTGGACACTAAATTGCAAATAGGTTAAATGCATTAATTTAAGCGCATTAAATATTTGCCCGATTTGAGTTTGAATTTTAATCGATGAACTTGTGCCACAATGGCAGTAAAAATAACAGATAACTAATGAATAACCCTTTCGATAATTTATTTTCAGAAGACATGATGGGTTCCACCGATATGTTTCCGATCATATCGCTTGATGAACGCAGTTCCGATTTGAATATTAGCTCCGGTGATGTCCTGCCTATCCTTCCGCTTCGTAACATGGTCCTTTACCCGGGCGTTTTGCTTCCGGTAACTGTGGCACGATCAAAGTCGCTGAAGCTGGTTCGTCACGCCAATGATAATGATACATTGATTGGAGTCTGTTCACAGATTGACAAAAAGTTGGACGATCCCTCCATAGATCAGCTGTTCCCCATGGGAACAGTGGCCAGTGTGGTTCGGATACTTGAAATGCCCGATAATACCACTACAGTCATACTGGAGGGGAAACGTCGATTCTATTTAGGTGAAGTGGAGTCCGTAAAGCCCTACATGAAAGCCAGGGTGAACCTGGTAGAGGATGTGATTCCCGATCTGGCAAATGATTTGTTTCTGGCGTTGGTGTCTTCCATTAAAGATTTAGCCATCAATATCATCAACGATTCTGGTGCTATTTCACCTGAGATGGCATTTGCAATCCGCAATATCGAGAATCCGGTATTTCTGATAAACTATGTATGCGTGAACTTCGGCTTGAACGTCAAGGAGAAACAACGGTTGCTGGAAATTGATGAAGTGGTGGAAAGAGGCTATCAATTGCTGGAGTTGCTGAATAAGGAATCGCAGTTGCTGGAAATCAAGATGTCGATCCAGAACAAGGCAAAGGAAGGGATCGACCAACAACAACGGGAGTACTTCCTGCAACAACAAATGAAAACCATCCAGAATGAATTGGGTGGTGGCTCACCCGAACAGGATGTGGCCGATTTCAGGGAACGTGCCAGTGAAAAGTTGTGGAACGATGCTACCGCCAAGATCTTTGACAAGGAAATGAAGAAGCTGGAACGTATGAGCCAACACTCTCCAGATTACTCTACACAATTGAATTACATTGAAACCATGCTCGACTTGCCATGGAATGAATTCACCAAAGATAATTTCAACCTGAAGAATGCCCAGAAAGTATTGAATAAGGATCATTTCGGCATGGATACGGTGAAAGACCGTATTCTGGAGCACCTGGCGGTACTTAAGCTGAAAGGGGATATGAAATCACCGATCATCTGCTTATATGGCCCTCCGGGGGTTGGA
Organism: uncultured Bacteroidales bacterium; assembly: GCA_903927945.1. Lineage (GTDB taxonomy): Bacteria > Bacteroidota > Bacteroidia > Bacteroidales > Paludibacteraceae > Paludibacter. The sequence goes on from CAIYOZ010000221.1 coordinate 6,768, forward strand.
AAGACATCGTTGGGCAAGTCTATCGCTACGGCGTTGAACCGGAAATATGTACGGGTATCCTTGGGAGGATTGCACGATGAAGCAGAAATACGCGGGCATAGACGTACCTATATCGGTGCATTGCCCGGAAGGATCATGCAAAACATTCAAAAAGCCAATTCTGCAAATCCTGTATTTGTATTGGATGAAATTGATAAAATAACGACCGACTATAAAGGCGATCCTTCGTCAGCCTTGCTCGAAGTACTCGATCCGGAACAAAACACAGCATTCCATGATAATTACCTGGATGTGGATTTCGATTTATCGAAAGTACTCTTTATAGCCACAGCCAATAATCTGAGCACCATACCACGTGCATTGCTCGACCGTATGGAATTGATCGAGGTAAGCGGATATACCCAGGAAGAGAAAATAGAAATTGCCAAACATCACCTGATCTCCAAAGAACTGGAAAACCATGGTCTAAAGGAAAAAGATTTCAGCCTTCCAAAGCCTATTCTGAATCAGTTGATTGAATCGTATACCCGTGAATCGGGTGTGCGTGAACTGGATCGTCAGATTGCAGGATTAATGCGTAAGGTGGCAAAAAGGGTGGCTACCAATGAAAAGTACAATGTGGAACTGACCATGGATGACCTGAAGAAATACCTAGGTGCTTCACGCTACAGCCGTGATAAATACCAGGGTAACGATTACACGGGTGTTGTCACCGGATTGGCGTGGACACAGGTGGGAGGTGAAATACTCTATATTGAATCAAGCCTGAGCAAAAGCAAGGCTCCACACCTGACATTGACAGGAAATCTGGGTGAAGTGATGAAGGAATCAGCCATACTGGCCCTTGAATACATTAAATCGCACGCTGATAATTTGTCGATTGACAGCCAGCTTTTTGAAGACTGGAATGTGCATATCCATGTGCCTGAAGGTGCAATTCCCAAGGATGGACCTTCAGCAGGCGTAACCATGACTACCGCGCTGGTATCGGCATTTACAAAACGGAAAGTGAGGAAAAACCTGGCCATGACAGGCGAGATAACCCTCCGGGGGAAGGTATTGCCGGTAGGAGGTATCAAAGAAAAAATACTGGCAGCAAAACGTGCCGGGATCACTGATATCATTCTTTGTGAAGACAATCAAAAAGATATTGAAGAAATAAAGGCTGTATACCTGAAAGGACTCAATTTCCATTATGTAAATGACATCATGGAAGTGATTGATTATGCGTTGTTGAAATAATCCGACTGGACCATCTATTTATATAAAAAAGGTTTTATCTCTTACGGAATTCGTAAAAGATAAAACCTTTTTGTTGAATTTAATTTTCAGATTATAGAAAATAGGACCGTAGAATGATATAGTTTTATTGAAACTTGCTCTGTCTAAATTGCCAATTATAAGATAATTAGAAGCCTTTCCAGGCTCTGTCTTACCTAAAGTATTTTTTAGTTTAACACTAAATCGTCTTTTTTCTAAACAAAATAAGTTAATTTTGCAGATCAAATCAGCAGGGGAAATTCAACAGGACACTCCGAACCTGAAAACCAACAATGTGTTGAACGCATCTCTTTAAAAACTAGTAAATTATAATTGAATAACATTTAACTGAAGTGAAAAAACTAAACATTATTTTATCCATAGCCTTCATTGCGCTACTATTTTCAGGTTGCAAAACCATGCAGATAGAAAAACCCAAAGAAACGTATTTACCTTCCAATCTGTCACCGGCTCTTTCAGAACTTCCCTTGCAGGTAGAACTTGACGTAAAAAAATTAGAAACTTCCATTAATAAAAAGATGAACGGACTCATCTTTGAAGGAACAAAAATCTCTGATAAAGACCTGTCTGTCAAGATATGGAAGGCACAGAATTTTACATTTACCATCAACAACAACGTCATTGAATACAGGGTTCCCTTAAAGGTATGGACCAGCTTTGCCTGGAAAGTTGAAAAGTTTGGGTATGTGGTAGGTGATACCTATCAGGCTACAGGAACTATAGCACTGACCTATAAAACCTCCATCTCACTGGATAAAAACTGGAAGCTTGTGTCAAAAACCACCGCCTCAGGATACGAATGGATCGAAACACCAAAACTAAATGTAGTAGGTGTCACTGTACCGGTAACACCTATTGCCAGCCTGGCATTATCACGTTGTGATAAATTGATTTCCGATCAGATTGACAAGACTCTGGCTGAATCCCTTGATATAAAGAAGTACATTACCCAGGCATGGAATCAGGTTCAAAAACCCATGCAGGTAAATGCTGAAAATAATTTGTGGGTTCGCATTACACCTAAAGATTTGTATGTGGCACCGTTTACCACTACCGGCACGAAATTAAACCTGGCCATTGCCCTGTATGCTCAGATTGAATCGTATATGGGCGCACAACCCGAACCGAATGCCTTAACAGCTTTACCGGCATTTAAATTTGTAAATCATCCTGCCCAACAATTCAATCTGAATGTAGGAGCCGATGTGACCTTTGCAAAGATTTCGGAAATGGCAGAGAAAGAGCTTGTCAATAAAACCTTTACCGAAGGGGGGAAAACAATAACAATTACCGGTTTATCCATTTTTGGAAACGAAGGAAGAGCGGTTTTTGTAGCCGATATTACAGGGTCTTTTAAAGGCAGGGTCTATTTTACGGGAAATATGGTTTACAATCCTACCAAATTAGCAGTGGAGATTTCAGATCCTCAGTTTGATGTTAAAACCCAGAGTGTTTTGGTTCGATCAGCCGGTTGGTTGTTGCATGGGCTTATCCTGAAAAAGGTTGCTCCTTATCTGACTTATCCCGTAAAAGACAATCTCGACAAAATGAAGACTCAGGTAAATCAAATGTTGAGTAACTATCCTATCTATAATGGAGTTACCCTGGATGGAAAGCTGAATAGCCTTAGTGTAATGAGCTTAAGCCTGGTGCCTGGAGCCGTTCGTATACAGGCAAATGTAAAAGGGAATGTAGCTTTGAAAGTACAGGATTTAAAGTTGTAATTTTCACCTTCCAATAAAAAAAGCCTCATGAATATTCATTCATGAGGTTTTTTTTGAGAATATAACTATCACTTCTCAGTTTATATTTCTGTAGTTATTTTAAAAACCTGATAGATTATTCTTTCTTAGTAGAGAAGCCTGTTCTTTCCATCTTACCCCATCCTTTAGAGCCTCTTAGATAGGAAATGTTACCCTTTATGGACCAAAAAACAACCAGTGGATGATAGATAAATGGCTCTATCAGGGCTAATGAAACCATTCTTAAAATATCTAATTTTCGCTTATAGGCATTGAAAGTAGCTTCTTCATAGAGAATAGAAAACAGTGTTAACATGAACGCAAAGGAATAGACAAAGGCTGTTAACGTGAGAAAGAACGTCCAGTTGACCTGTCCGGAAACCACCAAGGTTGTAAAGTAAATCAGACCGCATAATTCAACAATAGGAGCGAGCCATTCGAAGAAAAACCAATACGGATAACTCACCAGTCCCAAGAGCTTATATTTTGGGTTTAAGAACAGCTTTTTGTGGATGAAGAGCGTTTGCATTGTACCCCTTGTCCATCGATCACGTTGACGACCCAATACTTTCATTGAGTCAGGCACCTCCGTCCAGCATAAGGGATCAGGAATGAAGCTGACAATGTATTTTCCTAATTTGCGATCGTGCATATGCCTGCGCATACGTACAACCAACTCCATATCCTCGCCAACTGTCCGGGGGTTATAACCTCCAACCTGAATCACCAACTCCTTATCGAACATGCCAAATGCACCCGAAATAAGCAGAAGCCCGTTAATCTTACTCCAGGCCATGCGGCCTAAAATAAAGGCTCTTGAATACTCCAATACCTGAAAACCTGCAATCAGTTTATTTGGGAAACGTACCAGATTTAATTTTCCTGTCCCGACATCACAATTATTCGCTACCCTGATGACACCACCTGAGGCAATTACTTTCTTATCGGTTTGTTCAATGAAAGGTTTGACCATCTTGAGTACGGCATCACTCTCAATGATACAATCCACATCGATGGAAATGATCAATTCACTACTTGATACATTGATTCCGGCATTCAGGGCATCGGCTTTCCCACCGTTTACTTTGTCAATAACAATAAGCTTTTGAAAGGCTTTATTCTCCGATTTGTACACAGTCCTGATTTCATTGCAGCCTAATTTATAATCAATGGCAAATTTCACGGGCTTGAGGTGATAATTCTCAATGAGTTTTTGCAATGTGTCATCCTGGCTGCCATCATTAATAATAATAATTTCAAGGTTTACATAATTTAAAGACATGAGGGAACGAACATTATCGACCACATTTTTGGCTTCGTTGAATGCCGGGGCCAAAATGGATACAGAAGGCGCCATGTCACTTGACAAAATAGCATTGTAGTCAATAAACTTGTTCTTATGGATGTATCTGTATAAAGCTGATGCCGAAAATATACCCATAATAAAGTAGGTAGAGAGAACAAATATTCCAAAAATAAAAATGATTATATCGGCAATATGAAATAAGAAGTGTAGTATTTCCATTATATGCTGGTTTCTGTTACGTGTTGATAAATCCTCATAAATCTGAGATCATCTGAATTAGCCATATCGATGGCCTGTTGGGAATCAATCAGAATCAAGGCCTTGAATAACTCGATACAAATCACATCAAGCTCAAAAATGCTTATCTGTTCTTTCAGGAAAATAATTGTTCCTGCATCCCCGATACGTCCCAGGGTCCTGATAATATTAATCCGGGTAGATAAAGACATGTCCTGATTGTACCGGCTTAGGATATACGAGCCGATTTCAGCTTCTTCAAAGAGGGTTAGTGTTCTGAAAGCAGCGTTCTGAACATTTCCATCTGAATGTAACGTGAGCTCTAAAATCTGGTTCCGGTATTCATACCTGTTAAACTTATGGATACATTCGAGGGCAAAGCAAATGACCGTTACGTTTTTTGATTCCAACAATCCTGATAGATCACCCAACGGTTTTTTATGGTTGGTATAAAAGTGAATCAGGTTCAATTGTTCCCACATAGTGAGGGACTGTTCAAGATCTTTCAGATAATCCAGGGGTCTCTCGTCATCACTTAACCGGGTCAGGGCCAATTGTGCCTCAAAACGAAGAATGGAGTTCTTCGATTTAATTATTTTTTGAATGTAGGCGATTTCTGAGGAATCACCCAACTCGGCATAAATACGCAAGCCCTTGATTTTATAAAACCATCGAGAACTGTGCAGGTAATTGAAGGCATCTTCTGTTAATGATAAGGAATGGAAGAGTCGGTGAATCTGGTCATGCAGGCTGCCATAGACCAGTTCGTGCATCCTTAATAATTCTGCTGAAAATATCTGCCGGGTATAAAACAACCGGTTTACTTTCTTGAAATAGAGTTGTTCATCCGGCGATGATTCATTTTCTACAACATCTTCGTTAATGAGTTCGATGATTTTTTCCTGGTAGGAATCTCTGAATCTCTGTGTGATATAATCATCCAGTATATTGCTTATTCTTCTGCCTGTTACATATAACAGGGCAAAGAAATTGATGATCCAGCTGGCGAGTATGATGTAAGGCAAGATTCTATAATTGCCGGGCAATGCGTTATCAAGGTAAGTAAATAAATACAGTGTTTTGTCAAGCAAATGATAATGAATACCCAGGTGAACAGAGGTTGCTATTACTGAGACAGAGATCCAGATTATCAATATTACTGAACCAAAAACGTTCAGAATCTCATATTTATTTTTGGAACTGACATATGACAATATGAAAAATGTAACTATAGAAGCTATTGTCACATTGAGATATTCGGGTGTCAGAAGCAATATGATGGAATAAGCCTGATCACCTGCCAACAGGAAGAACAGATAAAGAAGCACTCCTGTTACCAGGAACCAGATAGAAATACGTATACCCCTGGCTTTATTGTATAGATTTAATCCAGTTGACCATATGGTTGATTTATATAAATTATAGGCCAATGATACCAGTAATACTGCTATCACCAGAAATTTATAATACGATGCAAAAAGCATTATGATTCGAAACAACCTATCACCTGCAAATCGGAACAACAGCCAACAAAGAATCCCCATCAACAATACGAAAGTTGAAACCCGTAAAGTTTTGTTTGTTTTAAACAATGCAACAGCTTTTGCCATCAAAGTTGTTGACAAATACAATTGCATGCTTATGGCGACAATGCTTAAAATTACGAGAATAAAAAGATATGAAGGCATGCTGTTTACCATTTTAAATAGATAGAATCGGGCAATAACTTATTTTTTTTGCAGACCAACGCATTCATATGTTTAAAACGCATCAATCGGTTTACAATATCCTGGGTAGCACTTGCATCAGTATTGAGAGTCATTTCAAAAGCCTTATTGATGGTATAGGCATTATTCATCGATAAGAACGTATTTCCTACCAGATAATCGACCATCTCGTTTTTATTCCGCATCATAGGATATGCATGTTTGCTACGGAAGGCAGCAGTTGTATCCAATGCAAACCCTATCCAATGAGTATCATCCGGAAATTTCAGATGATAAGAATGACCCAATAATGATAAAAATGTTGGTGTTACATCAAACTGGCTGGAGACAGCTTCCATGGTTTTCGTTCTCTTTAATAAAGGTGAGTAAATTAAGAGAGGTACATGAAACCTGTCTATTTGCGTTGAAATGGGAATTTCAGGCATCCTGTGATCGCCTGTGATTACAAAGATTGTGTTTTTGAATGATGGGCGTTTTGATAATTCCTGGAATAAGTACCTGATGGACTCATCAAAATACATGATCGTAGCAAATTGGCTTTTATAGGTTCGGATAAAATCACTTTGGTCTTTCGTTAGTTTTAATTCAGTGATGCGTTTTTCCACTTTATTGGTAAAATAAGCTTCATTGTGAATCAAAAAAGGCGAGTGCATTGATAGCGTTAAGAGCACGTCAAACGTAGGATTATTAGGATTCCTTTTGCCTGTAAAGCTAAGATATTCTTTAAATAATTCCTGATCCCCATATCCCCATGAAAAGCCATTATTGTCGGAAGGCATCTTGGCTAACCCTTTGTCGAAATGACTATTGTCGACAATATTATCCAGTTTTTGCTTTTTCAGGAAACCATCCATGTTGTCAAATGAAGCCTCTCCTCCATAAAAGAAAGATGTATTATACCCGTTTTTCTTTAATAAACGAGGCAAAGTAAGATGATTAGGCGATTTTTCTTTTAAATCGCTGAATCCTGTTTCGCCATAGGGCAATGATCCCAGCATGGTAGGCAACACTTCAAATGTCCTGCCGGCACTGCTGATAAAGTCCTTCCAATAAAGGCTCTTGTTGCTCAGTGAATCGAGGAAAGGAGTGAAGCTACCCAGGTAGTTGGCAGGTCCAGAATAGGCAGTACCCAGGCTTTCGACAACAATAAAAACAATGTTGGGCTTCTTGGTATCATCTACATTCAAAAAATCACCTAACACATCCGGTGTATCATTTTTATGATAAAATGGATAGGATTGATTCAGTATTGTATGATCATCTATGGACTTATCGTTAGCTAATGATTCCAATTTTACATTTTCCAAATCTTTTATATGAATTTTGTTCTGATAGAAATCCCAATTGCTGGTCAAAAAGAAGTTTAGTTTATTCTCCGACAGAAAAGAATCATATTCATTATTAAAATGTTTTGCATCCAGTTTTACTCCTGTTAAGAACAACGACACTAGAATCAGTAAAAAGCAAACCGATTGGAAGGATTTATTCAGGGTCCTCTTGGAAATTAGCCTGTATAAAAAGAAGATTATTGTTAAAGCAATGAGAATTCCAATTGTAAACCAGACTGTAGGAATATCTCCAGCCCTGACGATATGAATTATATCATGCATGTTGTAAGCAAAAAGATCGGAACCTAGTAAAATGGCAGTATATTTAAAGTATCCTATTAAAGTAAGATAACCAATTACAATAAAACTTGTTAACACAACAAAAAAGACATTGGCTATTTTGGGGTTAATCAATGAAAATATCAGATAAGGTATAAATAGGTAACCCGTCAGTTGCAATGCAAAAAGTATGTCGTAAAGTAAACCATACAATTGAAAGCTTATACCGGCTGAAGCGAGGTTAAAATTACTCACCCAAAGAATTTCAATGGCTCTTGCCAGGATAAGAAGAAAAACAAAGACAAGAGCCTTCTTAATGAATTCATTGCTGCTTTGAGTGTAGCGAAGGGTGAATTTTTTTAGTGTTTCCATATTAGAATAATAAATTGATACCTATATCGAAAGTTATATCTGACCTGAATGTAGATGTTATGTATTCTTCATTGGCGTAAGCACCACTTACATTTAATATCCATCTTTTATTGAAAATGTGGTTATATGATATCCTGGTATTATAACCAATTAGCCTGTTGTTATATCCCGTTGCCCCGTTGTTTAAGGTCAACAGTCTGTACCGGTCATCAGGAGAGGTTCCATATCCTATTTGTATACCTACATAATCATTGGCAGTTGCGAAGTAACGGCGCACAGTTAAAATGCCGGATAATGACACTCTGCTACTGTCAGGGACAATATAAGGCCTGAAAGAGATCCAATAATTGCCAATATATTTGCCAACATGGCCTGTATATATGATTACGTTTGATGTTTTGAAATCCAAGTATCGAAAACCGAATGAGGCTTCAAAAGCATTTGGTAAATTCCGGTTATAATCCATTCCTAACCTGAAAGACGGAAATAATGTACTTGGTGAATACCCTACGTTGACATATGCATAACTCTTTGAGGATAATCTCGGATACGCATCTACTTCCATTTGATAACCCGTTGACCCAAATCGGTTTGCATAATTAAGCCTGCCTATTACTGCACCATAATCCGTTTTTCGTTTGTATTGTAAATAAGCCAATTGCCAAGGCGACGCATTGTTGAAATAATCATACGTATAACTTAAACCGATGCTGTTCATTAGATTATCTGTCTGAATAGATTCTAATAAATCTTTTATCTCCCGGTTATTGTTGTCTTTTTTCAGGTAAGCATTCAGTTCGAGTATGGCATCATCACTGCGGTGCAAATAGTTAAGTGCTTTTGCTTCCCGGATTAGAATATCGGCATCATTCGGGAGAACAGATTTCGACTTCTCAGCAAGTTCCAATACTTCAGCGTATTTTTCATCCCAGAGCTCATTATTTAGTGCCGCAATATAAACTTCTTTGCTCGCAGGTCGTGCTTTTATAACCGTGGTGAAAGTGGCCCGCGCTTTCTCATATTGTTTTGACCAGGAATACATTAACCCCAATGCAAAACGGACGTCATTGTTGTCATTCTTCGATAGTAAATCGGTGTATATTTTTTCAGCTTCAGTATATTTGTCCTGTTTTATCAACTCTTTTGCAACTTTCATGAGCGAATCAGTCTGTCCATAGCCCTGAGAAATGAATACAAATAAAAAAGCACAGCACGTAAAAAAGTGTTTCATTTTCATGTTATTTGAGTGCTTCTTTATGAATACGAAAAATTAATTCGTTCGGGATAAATGGTTTGGTCATATAATCATTCGCGCCCAATTTAAATGCCTCCATGATGGATGTTTCCTGGCCGATGACGGAAAGTACAATGATAGGGACTTTGCTTTTTAATTCATTTCGAATGTAACTTATAAGTTCTAAACCACTGTAGTATGGAATCATCAAATCGGTTACAACCATGTCAAACGCTTCTGAATTCAGAAGTTCAAGTGCTATTTTCCCATCAGGGGCAGTTATAACTTCAAATCCTTCTTTTTTTAATTTAAACTCGATGGATTTCAACACCATCGTTTCATCTTCTATTACCAGTATTCTCATAATGACTTATTGGTTGTTAAGTTTTGTAATTAATAAAGTGACTTCAATAATAACTATCTGTGATTGGATAAGTAACTTTTCAAAGTCGCTTTGATAAGGCTCGAAATCATCTGCTTCCATCAAGGCAGTTTCTAATGTCAATGAAAGGTGAGTCAATTCAGTAAGACCCAGGAGTGAAACCTGTGATCTGTATTTGTGTAATTGTCTGGTTATTTCGATATTATTTTTTGAAAAATTGAGTTGCATGGTTTCCAATACATCGGGTGTCGTGGATTTAAAATATTCCAGTAATTCAATGGTAAATTGAGTATCCCCATCCGCAAATTTGTTTAATAGTTCAAGATTAACAAATCTGATTGGTTCAGGCTGACCGATAATTTTGGTTGTTGCTGTGTCTTGATTGGTTTTTGATAATGTTTTACTGATGATGTCAATCAGCTCAATTTCCTTGTACGGTTTTGTCAGGAATCCATTGGCCCCGCCATCTACTAATGCCTGAATTGTTTTCGGATTTACAGAGGCTGAAACACAAATAACAGGAATGTGTTTCATCGGTTCAGGCATTTCGCCCCGAATCTTAGTTAAGACCTCATCACCATTCATTCCCGGCATTTGGATGTCCAACAACACCAAATCAAAGTATTCCTGCTGCAGCAATTCGATTGTTTCAAAACCATTTTCAGCAATTCTGAAGTTGTAGTTAAACTTAGCCATTTGCTTTTTATAAATCAGTTGATTTAGTGTTTCATCTTCGGCAATCAGGATATTGAGCTTCTTATGGAGTTGTTCTGAAACGATAATGGTTCGTTCTTCTGTAAGTTCTTCTGAGTGAATTTGTTTTTTAAAAGGCAGTGTAAACATGAAAGTTGTACCTTTTCCTTTCTTACTTTTCAATGAATAGTTTCCCTCGAGTAATTGGATTAGATTTTTTACAATGTTCATTCCCAAACCAGTTCCACCATACAACCGGGTATCTTTTACTTCCGATTGGATGAACTTATCAAATATCGCTTCCTGTTTTTCAAGTGGGATACCAATGCCGGTATCAGTAACCTTAAATTCTACATATTGATAATCATCCTCTTCACCAATCATTTGAACTTGGACAGTCACGCTTCCTTTTTCGGTAAACTTTGAAGCATTCCCCATCAGGTTATATAAAATCTGCCTTAGGCGGGTGGGATCCCCCAAGTAATAACCCTGAATATTTTCATCGATCAGGTGAAAAAATTTAATTCTCGCCTTTTTTTCATTGAAACGGAAAATTTCAACCATTGAAATTACTAATTGCCTGATATCAACAGGGATCGATTCAAATTGAAGTTTGCCCGAATCCATTTTGAAAATGTCAAGCAGGTCATTCACTAAATTTCCTAAATGATTGGAAGTCTCCTTTATGTGATTAAGGTATTCTGTCTGGTCTTTATTCAGGCTCGTTTCCGATAATAGATCCACCATACTCAACAAACCATGTAGCGGAGTTCGAATTTCATGGCTTATATCCGCCAGAAATTCTTCTTTAAGTTCAACTTCATTGATCTTGTCAGTAATATCAAACCGAACGGCTAAGAATTGATAGGGGATATTTTTTTCATTCAAAAAAGGGATAATGGTGGCATCCATCCAAAAATACGTACCATCTTTGGCTTTATTTTTAAATTTTGCTTTAAATGTATGCCCTTTATTGAGCTCTTTGTACATGTTCTCAAAAAACTCTTTTGGGTGGTAATCCGATTTGAATATCCGGTTATTCTGACCGATTAATTCTTCACGTGAATACCTGGTGAGCTTGCAATACTTATCATTTACATACGTTATAGTACCTTCTCCATCGGTGATAAGGATATGAGCAACTTCATCCATTGCTCTTTTATATATTTCAAGCTCATTTTTTTGAATGTTCATGTTGTTTTGTATATAAGCAAAAGCAAAACTATTTTAAGAAGTTTATTTATTGCTGTATGTATCAAGTTTCAACCTTGAATATAATGAATATAAGTATCAAACTGAAGAGGAATTCTATTTTTTGCTGTTTTGTAGTGACTTGTTGTGGTAAAAATGCTTCGCTTGAAAAACAAAGATATCAAATATCTGTAATTAAAAAAGCAATTTTGAAGGAAAATATAGAGAGAAATAAATGTTTAACTTTTTTTCAGTTGAAAAGCTTCAATCAAGAGGTAAGTGTCAGCAAATATTAGACATAATCAATTCTAATTCTGACGCTCGATATGTTCTAATGAAATTTCAAATGGAAACCTATTGTATCCGAAAAAACAGAAGTGGAAATGAAGATAATAACAAAAAAATAAACGTCTTTAAATGCTTTTGATGGCAATTTAAAGACGTTTCTATGAGGTACTTGGCAGATTCGAACTGCCGTAAACGGTTTTGCAGACCGGTGCCTAGCCACTCGGCCAA
>CAIYOZ010000222.1 GCA_903927945.1 uncultured Bacteroidales bacterium
GACGATTTTCTTTTGATGGGGGAAGAAAACTATACGGTCATAATTGACACTATGCGATTGAAAATAAGGCACCAAAAATTAGCGAAAACCTGAATTTCGAAAAAACACTTTTAAACGCAATTGAGACAATTGTGAATATATATTTATAAGATGATTTTAATCCAAAAGCTTTACAACCCTGTTCTCCGTAGGTTGTCCAGCGTTTCCGGAGATCGGCTATGGCTCCTGCCTTCGTCGCAGTTAGAAGGAAATCTCCTGATCTCCTTTTTTTTCCTCACTTTGTTGCAAGAATTGGCTGTTCTTTATTTCAACAAAAATACAGATATAATCCGAATAAATCCAAATTAGTTTCAAAGCCTGTTAAAAATACATTCCTATAGTTCAATTACCTTCGCACTCGTCTGTCTTTCTCCTACGTACCTGTACAGATCCTCCTTAGTAATTCATGGGACGGTCTTTAGACGTTACATACACGTTACATACATGTTACATACATATTACATATATATCACATACTTATATAGGTATGTAACATCTATGTAACATCTATGTAATTTCTATTCAACTGGTAACTAAATTATAAAGACCGTCCCATGAATTACTAAGGAGGATCTGTACAGGTAGGCAGGAGGATGACTAGTCGGTAGTAAGGAGTCAGAGTAAATAGTGGGAAGTGGGGGTGCTGGGAGTTTATAGTTGGAATAATAGTCAGATACCAGTAAGTTAATCAGTTACCTATTCAAAAAATCAATCAACCAATCAACATATTCAACTAATCAACTCAATCAACCAATCAACTTATTCCACTTAATCCACTTAATCAACCAGCCAACTAATCAATCCATCCACCAATCCGTACTTTTAACTTTAAGGGGGTAGTTTTTTTGCTGATTTACTTAATATATTCACAAAAAAAGCTATCTTTGCTGCACAAAAATCTTAGAATCACAATCTATAAATTAAATCAAATCATTCAAAATGAGTAACACGAAAAGAGTCTATACTTTTGGCAACGGACTGGCCGAAGGGAAAGCAGACATGAAGAATTTGCTGGGAGGAAAAGGAGCAAACCTGGCTGAAATGAATTTAATTGGCGTGCCGGTTCCTCCGGGATTCACCATAACAACCGATGTTTGCACAGAATATTATGAATTAGGAAAAGATCAGGTGGTCGAACTGTTGAAACCTGAGGTAGAAAAAGCAATTGCCGGAGTTGAGAAACTAATGAATTCAAAATTCGGTGATATAGAAAACCCATTGTTAGTATCGGTTCGTTCGGGTGCCAGGGCTTCCATGCCGGGTATGATGGATACAATTTTGAATTTAGGGTTGAATGACGCTGTGGTGGAAGGATTGATCCGCAAGACCGGCAATGCCCGTTTTGCATGGGATTCATACCGCCGTTTCGTACAAATGTACGGAGACGTGGTGTTGGGTTTGAAACCTGTGAATAAAAACGATATTGACCCTTTTGAAGAAATAATAGAAGAAGTAAAAAAATCGAGAGGTGTTGAACTTGACACACAACTTTCGGTGGATGACCTGAAAGAACTGGTGTCTAAATTCAAGGCTGCCGTATTGAAACAAACCGGACATAACTTCCCCGATTCGGCCTACGAACAACTATGGGGCGCTGTATGCTCGGTATTTGATTCGTGGATGAACGACCGGGCTATCCTTTACCGCAAGATGGAAGGAATTCCAGCCGAATGGGGAACAGCCGTCAGCGTACAATCCATGGTTTTTGGGAATATGGGAGATACTTCGGCTACCGGGGTTTGCTTCTCGAGGGATGCCGCAACAGGAGAAGATATTTTCATTGGGGAATACCTGATCAACGCCCAGGGAGAAGATGTGGTGGCTGGTATCCGTACCCCGCAACAAATCACCAAGGAAGGCTCGCAACGTTGGGCCAAACTGACCGGAGTGAGCGAAAGCGACCGTATCGCTAAATATCCTTCCATGGAAGAAGCCATGCCTTCGATTTACAAGGAATTGGATGCTATTCAAACCAAACTTGAGAACCATTATAAAGATATGCAGGATATGGAATTTACCGTACAAGAGGGTAAATTATGGTTCCTGCAAACCCGTAACGGAAAACGTACCGGTGCCGCCATGGTAAAGATTGCCATTGACTTGTTCCACCAGGGAATGATTGACGAAAAATCGGCCATCCTGCGTATCGATCCCAACAGATTGGACGAATTGCTTCACCCTGTATTTAATAAAACAGCCATTAAAAATGCCAAACTGATAGCCAAAGGGTTAGCAGCTTCACCGGGTGCAGCATCAGGAAGAATTGTATTCAATGCCGATGATGCCGCTCAATGGGCTGCCGAAGGTGAACGAGTGATCATGGTACGGGTGGAAACATCACCGGAAGATTTAGCCGGTATGGCAGCTGCACAGGGAATCCTGACAGCCCGTGGCGGTATGACATCCCATGCGGCAGTGGTGGCACGCGGAATGGGCAAATGTTGCGTTTCGGGTGCAGGCAGCTTAAAAATTGACTATGCCTCTAAAACGATGGAAGTTGATGGACTTACCTTGAAAGAAGGGGATTATATCTCGCTGAATGGATCAACCGGTGATATTTTCCTGGGTCAGGTAGGCACTTCGGAAGCAGAACTGGATGCTGATTTTGCCGAACTGATGACATTAGCCGACAAACATACACGATTAACGGTGCGTACCAATGCCGATACGCCACACGATGCCATCGTTGCCCGTAAATTCGGTGCTACCGGAATCGGTCTTTGTCGTACGGAACACATGTTCTTTGAAGGCGAAAAGATTAAAGCCATGCGTGAAATGATTCTGGCAGCAGATGAAACAGGCCGCCGCATTGCCCTGGCAAAAATTCTTCCTTATCAGGAAGCTGACTTTGAAGGTATTTTCGCAGCCATGGCTGGTTGTCCGGTAACTATCAGGTTGCTTGATCCACCATTGCATGAGTTTGTACCTCACGATGAAAAGGGACAACGCGAAATGGCAGAAGCTATGGGCGTCACATTGAAAGTGATCAAACAACGGGTTGATTCACTCCACGAACAAAACCCTATGCTGGGTCACCGCGGATGCCGGTTAGGAATTACCTACCCTGAGATCACCGAGATGCAAACCCGTGCCATTCTGGGAGCCGCACTGGCTCTCAAGAAAAAAGGAATCAAAGTGTTGCCTGAAATTATGGTGCCGTTGGTCGGTATCAAATACGAGTTTAACGAACAGGACGAAATCATTCGCAGTACCGCCGCTAAATTGTTTGCCGAAAAGGGAGACAGCATTGAGTTCAAGGTAGGAACCATGATCGAGATTCCACGGGCCGCCTTAACTGCCGACAGGATTGCTGCTACGGCTGAGTTTTTCTCATTCGGCACGAACGATTTGACTCAAATGACCTTTGGTTATTCACGCGATGATATCGCCTCGTTCCTGCCAACCTATCTTGAAAAGAAGATATTATCGGCAGATCCATTCCAGGTACTTGATCAAAACGGCGTAGGCCAATTGGTACAGATGGCTACCGAGAAAGGACGATCAGTGAATCCGAACCTGAAAGTAGGTATTTGCGGGGAACATGGTGGCGAACCTTCATCCGTTGAATTCTGTCATCGCACGGGATTAAACTATGTAAGTTGCTCACCATTCCGGGTGCCGATTGCCCGACTGGCAGCGGCTCAGGCAGCGCTGAGAAATTAGTGATAAACGATTAGTGATAATCGATTCATAAAATTAAGAGAGGCTGTTTCCTATCGAAACAGCCTCTTTTGCATTCAACTTGTCTCGACAGGCTCACATTGCAAGTACTCACGACCCCGTCGTTATTCACGACGGGGCCGATAAAAGAATAATATTACCGACCCGCTCACATTGTAGCAAGAATGAATGGTAAGTGAGCGGGTCGTGTTCGGGTATTGATCGGAATCGGTTACATTACTAGTTCCTACGACCCCGTCGTTATTCACGACGGGGCCGATAAAGGAATACTGTTATCGACCCGCTCACATTGTAGCAAGAATGAATGGTAAGTGAGCGGGTCGCGTTCAATATTTAAACAAAACAGGTTATCTCACAACGAGATAACCTGTTTTGTTTTTCTATAAACTATAAACTATGAACTATAAACTATGAACTATTTCTTCTTCTGTCCTCTTGTTTTTGGTTTACCGTATTTCATGCGCATAGATTCTTTGCGTCTGATTTTATTATTCACCTGAGAGTTTTTCTCGCTTTTTTCATGAAAAGCAGCACCACCTTCTTCTTTCTTGGGGATAGTGACCAGTGTATTTTTCATTTTCACCTGAGGCATTTCATCCATGGTCAGCTCTTTTGAAACAACCACGTCCGGTGGCAGAGAAACAATGGGAATCTTGCGACTCATTAATGCTTCAATGTTCGTACGATTTTCAGTATCTGCCTTGGTAATAAAGGTGATGGATACTCCGTTTTTATCAGCCCTTCCGGTACGACCAATACGGTGCATATAATTTTCAGCTACTTCGGGCACATCAAAGTTGACCACATGAGATACATCCGATATATCCAGTCCGCGGGCTACAATATCGGTTGCAATAAGGATTGGGATCACGTTCCCCTTAAAATTCCCCAAGGTATCGAAACGATTGTTCTGTGATTTATTGGAATGTATTAACCCTATTTGATCGACGAATTTAGGAGCAAGTTCATCATACAAATCATTTGCCATTTTCTTGGTAGAGGTAAATACCAGCACCTTTGAAAATTCAGGATTGTTCAATATCAAATACTCCAACAAGTTTACTTTTGTATTGAAGTTCGGCACTTTAAATCCGATTTGTTTTATATTCTCCAAGGGAGTACCGGTGGGTGATGCTTCAATTTCGAGAGGTTCGACAAAAAAATCATGCACCAGGTCCTTTAAATCTTCGGATATGGTGGCCGAGAACATCAGGTTTTGACGTCTGGTAGGCAGCAGATCGATAATACGAATTAGTTGAGGACGGAAACCCAGATTCAACATCTCATCCACTTCATCGATGACAAATCGTTTTATCGATTTCAATTTCAAGCTTCCGTTCAGTACAAAATCCAACAATCGTCCGGGAGTAGCCACCAATACGTCCACACCAGCCACCACCAACGGAGTCTGACGAATCATATTTACCCCTCCATAGACCCCAACGACCCGTACATGCATGTATTTGGTTAGTTGTTCCACTTGTTCTACGACTTGTACCACCAATTCACGTGTAGGAACCACAACTAGTATTTGCGGGTTCTTTTCTTTGGTAAATTTCCACAATCTCAAACAAGGCAACAGATAAGCAATTGTTTTCCCGGTACCGGTTTGGGCAATGCCGACAATATCACGGCCGGACATAACGGCCGGATAGGCACGTTCCTGAATCGTGGTGGTTTGCGTTATTCCTAAGTCGTTCAACGCGTTTATAAGGGAGGAATTGATATTTAATTCGGTAAAATTCATCTAAGGAATGTATAATTCACAATGCATAATTCACAATGCATAATTCATGATTAATGACTAATTGACTGCAAAGATAGTCTAAATGTATCACAACTTGAAATTTAAACTCTAATCGTTTGATTATTAACTATAAACTGTGAACTATAAACTATTTAAGGTGCCAGCCTGGAGATATGCCATTCACCCAGTTCAAATGAATAGAGCAACCGGTCGTGCAATCGGTTGGGACGACCCTGCCAGAATTCAATCAGGCTGGGTTTAACAACAAAACCGCCCCAAAATGGAGGTTTCGGTACGTTTTCACCAAACTTTTGTTTGTAATATTCGAATTGTTGTTCCAGGAAATCCTGCGATCGTATTACTTCACTTTGGGGAGAAGCCCAGGCACCAATACGGCTTTCGAGAGGTCGTGATAAAAAATAAGCAGTCGAGAGCGCATCACTTATCTTCTCCACAACACCCTCTATCCGCACCTGCCTTTCGAGTGTCGACCAAAAAAACAGAAGACACACATGGCTGTTTGCCTCTATCTGGCGTGCCTTATGACCTTCGTAATTGGTATAAAAAACAAAACCATCGGGGGTAATTTCTTTTAATAAAACGATCCGGGAATGAGGATGCTGGTTTACGTCCACTGTAGAAACCACCATGGCGGTAGGTTCTGATTGTGTTGATTCAAGGGCTTCGTTCAACCAGACTTCGAATTGTTCAATTGGATCTTTCAGTATATAATTCTCATCCAGGGAGGAAAACATATATTGTTTTCGAATATCATGATACATATAGTCAGTTACAATTTTAAGGATAGACAGACAGAACACATAATTGCTTTATTAAACAACTGAAATTCCAATTGGTTTAAAGCTCTGTTAATAATCATTCAAAAACCAATGGTATACAGCTACTAATCAGTGTTTTTTGACTGAATAACTTTCAAGTTGTAATCAAAGTGATAATCATTAGTTTTATACTTGTTTTTTCTGATTATTTTGACAGAAATTATAAAAGAAACAAGTACCTTTGCGGCACAAAAATTAGAAATCCTTCTTAGTATGAAAGACTTACTGCAAGACCGCCACATAGGCATTTCAGAACATGATGAAACGATTATGTTTCAAACTGTTGGAGTAAAAAACCTGGATGAGTTGATAGCCCAGACAATTCCTTCGACCATTCTTTTGGAAAACCCGATTGAATTGCCCGAAGCACTTTCAGAACGTCAATATGCAGAACATATCGCTGAAATCGCCTCTAAGAACAAACTTTTCACGACCTATATCGGCCAGGGCTGGTATGATACATGCACTCCGGCAGTAATTCAGCGGAATGTATTCGAGAATGCGTCCTGGTATACTTCCTATACTCCTTATCAGGCTGAGATTTCGCAAGGAAGGCTGGAAGCCTTATTAAATTTCCAGACTGCAGTCTGTGATTTTACGGGTATGCCGCTTGCCAATGCATCCTTGCTGGATGAGGCAACAGCTGCTGCAGAGGCTGCCTCCATGATGTTCAACCTGCGAACCCGCGAACAAATTAAAAACAATGCCAATATCCTGTTTGTCGATCAACATTGTTTTCCCTCCATTCAGGCGGTACTAAACACCAGGGCTGAAGCACAGGGCATACAACTTGAATTTGGTGATTATTCGCTGTTGAATTTTACAAACAAACATTTCGGTGCCATCATACAATACCCGAATTCGAATGGAAATGTGGAAGATTATGCTGAATTTGTGACAGAAGCACACGCTGTTGGTTGTAAGGTGGCAGTTGCTGCTGATATTTTAAGCCTGACCTTGTTGACTCCTCCCGGAGAATGGAATGCCGACATTGTGTTTGGGTCAACCCAACGCTGGGGAATTCCCATGGGATATGGTGGACCATCGGCTGCTTATTTTGCTACCCGTGACGAGTTTAAACGCGATATGCCAGGCAGAATTATTGGAATCAGCAAGGATATCAATGGCCGTCAGGCTCTACGCATGGCGTTGCAGACCCGTGAACAGCATATCAAACGGGAAAAGGCAACCTCCAATATCTGTACAGCACAGGCATTACTGGCTTCCATGGCTGGATTTTATACGGTATATCACGGTGCCGAAGGAATTAAAAATATAGCACAACGCATTCATGCCATTGCCACCTATATCAATGAGATCTTACCGGTTTATGGTTATTCGCAGGAAAACGAAAACTTCTTTGACACCTTGAAAATCAATTTGCCTGCAGGATTATCGGTTGAGGATCTGAAGGCGATTGCCCTGGAATATGAAGTGAATTTTCATTATTTCAAGACCGGACAAATCGGGATTAGTTTTGACGAGACTACAGATATCAATGATGTGAATGCCTTGATAGAAATTCTGGCTGCTGCTGTCGACAATGCTCCTGTTTACGTAGAGGAAGATGAACTGCAAGATTTAAAATCATTCGATGAAAAGCTGGAACGAACTTCAGCTTATTTGTCCCATGAAGTATTTAACCGTTATCACAGTGAAACGGAGATGATGCGTTATATTAAGAAACTGGAACGCCGGGATATTTCACTTACCCATTCCATGATTTCACTTGGCTCGTGTACCATGAAATTAAATGCAGCCTCGGAACTTCTACCTATGAGCCGTGCTGAATTTGGAGGCATACACCCATTGGCTCCGTCTGATCAGACCGAAGGATATAACGAGATGATTGCTGAACTTGAAAAGTACCTGACATCTATCACAGGCTTTGCAGCCTGCAGCTTGCAGCCTAATTCCGGAGCAGCCGGTGAGTATGCAGGATTGATAGCCATACGTTCGTATTTCAAATCAAAGGGTGAAACACAACGAAACACCCTGTTAATACCATCCTCGGCACATGGGACCAATCCGGCTTCTGCTCATCAGGCAGGATTTGAAATCGTGGTGGTGAATTGTGATGAAGGTGGAAATACAGACCTTACCGACTGGAAAGCAAAAGCAGAAGCGAATAAAGATTCTTTGGCAGGTTGCATGATCACCTATCCTTCCACCCATGGGATTTTCGAGGCTCATATCAAGGATATGTGCGACATTATTCATGAAAATGGCGGACAGGTTTATATGGATGGTGCCAATATGAATGCCCAGGTAGGATTAACGAATCCGGGTACCATTGGAGCTGATGTATGTCACCTGAACCTGCATAAAACCTTTGCCATTCCTCATGGAGGTGGTGGTCCGGGCGTAGGTCCTATTTGTGTAGCAAGTCATTTGATTCCTTTTTTACCCAGCAAGACTTACGGGCAAAACACCGTATCGGCAGCACCTTATGGCAGTGCCAGCGTTCTGGCCATTACCTACGGGTATATTCGCATGCTGGGAGCAGAAGGATTGACACGTGCCACTAAAATTGCCATCCTGAATGCAAATTATCTGGCAGCACGGCTTAAAGACAGCTATGGAGTGCTCTATACCGGCGAAAACGGGCGTGTAGGTCATGAATTGATACTGGAAGCACGTAACTTCAAAGCCACGTCAGGAGTGACGGAAACAGACATTTCCAAGCGTCTGATGGATTATGGTTTCCACGCTCCTACCCTTTCATTCCCTGTACATGGCACATTGATGATTGAACCTACTGAAAGCGAATCATTGGCGGAACTTGATCGCTTTGCAGAAGCCATGCTTCAAATTTATGCTGAAATAAAAGAAGTGGAAAACGGAACAGCCGATGCTACCGATAACGTATTGCTGAATGCTCCTCATCCTGAATACTCAATAGTTTCGGACGAATGGAATCATCCTTATAGTCGCACTAAGGCAGCTTATCCTACAGATTGGGTTGCTGAAAACAAATTCTGGGTAAATGTGGCCAGGGTAGATAATGCCTACGGCGACCGGAATCTGGTGTGTACTTGTGTGGTGAATTGAGAATAAAGATTCAAGAATCAAGATAAGAAAACCCACAATGTTGAAAGACATTGTGGGTTTTCTTGTTTCATAGGAATAAGAAAATAATCATTTAAATTATTCAATCACAAATTATCCACATTTTAAGCAGATAAATCCACCTGAATATCATAAATACCAATTTATATTTACAGCGTCTAAACAGAACATAGAACGACAACCTAAAATAAGATTTAACCATCTGTATATTAGCAAGTAAAATCAACCAACTAAATAAAAATGCATCTATGAAATTAAGAATATCAATGTCGACATTGTTGTTAACTATTTTATGTTTTAAGATATTCAGTCAGAATGTTGAAAATAAAGCGCCCTGGGATTTTACTCAAACAATTATTGAGAATTTAGTGGAACCCAAATTTCCTGATAAGGTATATAATGTAATTGATTTTGGAGCAATTGGAAATGGAAAGATCAAAAACACCAAGGCGATTAATGCTGCTATCACAAAATGCAGTAGTGAAGGTGGTGGACAGGTCTTAATCACCAACGGCAGATTCCTGACAGGTGCTATTCATATGAAAAGCAATGTAGACCTGCATATTGATGCAAGTGCCGTTTTATTGTTTTCGGTTGATCCTAAAGATTATTTACCGTTGGTATGCACCCGATGGGAAGGGGACGATTGTTACAATTATTCTCCGTTGATTTACGCTGATGGTCAAACCAATTTTGCAGTAACAGGTAAAGGAACCTTAGACGGACAGGGTAGTACTGAAAACTGGTGGCCCTGGAAAGGCGGGAAAAACAATGGTTTGATAAAAGGCACCCCAAGCCAGTTGGATAGAAACTGCAGGCCTCGTTTGAAGAAATACAACGATACGCAGGTACCTGTAGAAAAACGTCAGATGGGTGAAGGTTATTTCCTAAGACCTCAATTTATTAATTTTATACATTGTAAAAATGTAAAACTTGAAGATTTCACCATCAAAAACTCACCTTTCTGGGTATTACATCCGTTACTTTCTGAAAACGTGATTGTGCGGAATGTGACTGTGAACAGTGAAGGTCCGAATAATGATGGTTGCGATCCTGAATCATGCAAGAATGTATTAATCGAAAACTGTACATTTAATACGGGCGATGACTGTATAGCTCTTAAATCGGGGCGGGATTTTGATGGTCGAAGAGAAAATGCACCCATTGAGAATGTGATTGTACGGAATTGTTTCATGCGTAAGGGTCATGGCGGCGTATCGATGGGGAGTGAAATATCGGGAGGTTGCAAAAATATATTTGTAGAGAATTGCCAGATGAGCAGTCCCGAACTGGATAGAGCCATTCTGATAAAAACGAATAACAGTCGTGGTGGTATCACCGATGGAGTTTATGTTAGAAATATTGTGGTTGGTGAAGTTAAGGACGCCATATTATCTATAAATTGCAGTTATCATATCAATACTGAAGGCGAAGGGAAGTTTTTACCGCTAATTAAAAATGTTTACCTATCGAACATAACCTCTAAAAAGTCGACATTTGCGATCTGGCTCGATGGAATTAAGGGTGAAGATGTTGTTGACAATATCAATGTCGAAAATTCAGTATTTTCAGGTGTTGCACAAAAAAACGAGATAAAAAACATTGGAAAAGTTACAATTAAAAATGTCATCATAAATGGGAAACTTCTTAATTTGGGACAATGAGGAACTATTGATCATCTAACGTGACTTCTATAAATCTATTCAATTTTAAAGGATTTGAAGTAGTACTTTTCGCGTTTAAATGACTATTCGCAGGAAAGGATAAACCAAGGAAATATATTTCCTTGGTTTATCCTTTCTTTTTTTTTAAAATTCAGTTGCAACATTAAACCTTTTACATTAAAAACCGTCCAATAGGTTTACCAAAAATAGCATAAAACCCTTCATGCATTTTTTTGTGTTTAAATCCTAAAATAACACAGTTCTCGACTAACAGTTAAAGTAAAAAAAATACTTTTGTAAATAATTTATCATTTTAATCTCATGAAACAATTTTTTCTGTTCATTTCTCTTTTTCTGATTATTAGTACTTCTTCTTTCGCGCAACATAGCATTCAGGCCATGGTTTTCGATTCAAAAAACGATTTACCCATTGAGATGGGAGCTGTCCGGATTTTACATTATCCAGATTCCACTTTTGTGCAGGGATGCCCTACAGATTTAAAAGGAAACTTCATGATAAACAAAGTAAAACCTGGCACTTATATTTTAGTTGTCAGTATGGTCGGTTACAATAATTATCGACAGATACTTACCATGGCGAATAAGGATTTGATTTTGAAAACCATTCATTTAAAGGAGAATGCCCATATGCTTGGCTCTGTAGAAGTAACAGGGAATGCAGCCCAAATGGTCATGAAAGGAGATACCACTGAATATAATGCAACAGCCTTTAAAACGGCTCAAAATGCGGTAGTTGAAGATTTGCTAAAGCGTTTGCCCGGTGTAGAAGTGGGGACTGATGGCAAGATAACCGTGAATGGCCAGGCGATCACTAAGATTCGAGTTAATGGTAAAAAATTCTTCAATGACGATATTGAAATGGCTACTAAAAATATACCAGCCGAAGTAATTGACAAAATACAAGTATTGGATCAAAAATCGGATATGGCACTCCTAACGGGGTTTGAAGACAATGATACCGAGCATATCATCAACCTGACATTCAAACCAAACAGACGGAAAGGAACATTTGGCAATGTGACCGGTGGAGCTGGTCTGGATTTAAATGAAAAAGTTCGCTACGATGGTAATATGTTTTTGAATACGATGGATGGTGATACCCAATCGACTCTTACCGCCGGGGGTAATAATGCAAATACAACCCGGAGTAGTCGTGGACGTGGTGCTTTCAGCAACAACAGCGGCATTACAACGATGCAAAACATGGGTTATAATGACAATGTGATTATAAATCCTAAATTGAAAGTTGGAGGTGATGCATCATTTAATCATACTTTTAATGAAACGATCAATCAGTCTAATAAAGAGAGTTTCCTGATTGACTCAACCTACACTAATAAAACATCTTCAACTTCACATACTGAAAATTATTCTGCCAATCTAAATGCAGAATTGGAATGGAAGCCCGACACTTTGAATACATTCTTATTTCAACCATCCATTAATTACAATCGTTCATTCTCCGATAGTCAGTCCAGTTATACTAACATGACCAACAAGGACAGTACAAATTTAGGTAATACCTCAAATGTTGGTAACGGAACGTCCCTCAATGGGTCATTGGGGATCATCTACAGCCACAAATTTTTATCTAAAAAAGGAAGGACATTTACGGCTAATCTTCAGACCTCAGTATCGCAAAACAATAATGAAAGTTATAATTATTCAAAGAATAGAATAATTCATCCGGATTCGACCACTATCGTTGATCAGCACACAGTAAATACTGGACAGGGAAACACAGAAAGCTTGAAAATGTCATACGTTGAACCCCTTTGGAATTTACGAAACTTTTTCGAAGCTTCCGTAACTTTTAAAAACTCTTATAATACTTCTGATAAAAACCAATATAATTTAGGTTCAGGTAATTACAACCAATTGGATTCTGTTTACAGCAACAATTATGAAAACCGATTTTATAGTGAAACAGTGGAATTAAACTACAGGTATGTATCGAAAACTTACAATGTCATGCTTGGTATGAAAGCTAACCCGTCACAAACATACAGTATGACCGAATACCTGAATGGTGCAGTTCGTGACATTCCAAATAAAGTATTCAATTACTCTCCAACAGGCCGATTACAATACAACTTTGGTAAAAAGAAATTTTTACGTATTGATTATCGTGGACAAACTGATCAACCAAGCATAAACCAGTTACAACCCGTTAAAAACAATTCCAACCCATTGAATCTGACCATTGGTAATCCTACTTTGAATCCTGATTTTAGTAATAATTTACGAATGATGTTTACCACTTTCAATGATAGTACATTTGCTTCATTCAACGCATTCCTGAATGCTCAATCAACTAAAAATGCATTGGTAACAAATAGCCTTTATGACACTTCCGGTAAACAATACAGTCAAACGGTGAATTCAACCCAATCACCCTATTTTATAAATACAAACATCATGTTCAATATCCCGATTATACAAAAAAGACTCCATTTCAGCACCAATACTTCGGGCGGACTCAACCAGGTATATGGATACTCCTCCAGAGGATTGAATGCACAAACTATGAAATCTGATAGCCTTCCTCTTGGTAATTTAAGTAGTACTCGAAGGTACAATGTGGGTGAATCTATATCGTTAACTTTTACTTCCGATGTACTTGAAATTGGTCTTAGAGGTGGCTACAAGTATTCAAATACCGTAAACAACCTGAATCCGGCAATAGCTATCACAAAAGATTGGAACGGGGGCGGTAATGTCATGTTACATTTACCATACAATATAAGCATTGGGAGTGATATAAATTATACAACTCAATTAGGATATTTGACAACTGCCCAAAACCAGTTATTATGGAATGCTTCTATCGATAAAACTATTTTCAACAGTGCAGGCGTTGTAGCTTTAAAAGTAATGGATATACTCCACCAACAATTAAACATACGTCAAACAATCGGAGACAATTACATTCAATATAACACTTACAATACACTGCCGACTTACTTTTTATTAAGCTTCACCTATAAAATCAATCAATTCAAAGGTGCTAAAAACAAGGATGATCATAAACCTAAATTCGACAGGTTCGGTCCTGATGGAGATCGTCCAATGCATGATCATAATGATGGTGGTGGATATCATAGACCTCAATTTTGATCAACTTCAATCATAAAAAAACAGCAGATAAGTAAATTACTTGCCTGCTGTTTTTTTAATTTAGTAAATCACTCAACGCTTTATCAATGTCAGGAAACCTGAATTCATATCCTGCATTTAATAATCTCTTTGGAATTACAAATGAACTATTCAATATTAATTCAGGTTCAGTGCCTATTAATTTAGCAACCAGTTCGATTACGAATTCAGGTGCTGGGATACCTACTGGAACCCTTAGTGATTTGCAGAGGGTTGACATAAAGAATTTATTGTCAACCGGATTTGGAGAAGTACAATTGATCACTCCTTTTGTAGCTGTGTTTTCAGAAAGAAACAGTATGATTTGAAAATAATCTTCTAAATGAACCCAGCTAAAAATCTGATTTCCTGTTGCCTGTTTCCCTCCC